>CAZTCG010000019.1:0-5148 GCA_964612005.1 uncultured Flavobacteriaceae bacterium
GATTGGGCAACAGTAATATTGTAAATAATTGTTGTCAGAATAATTGTGAAAATCTTTTTCATGCTTTTCTATTAATTGTATTAAAACAAAAAACAGTGAGGGTTACTCACTGTTTTTGTACTAATTTGAATTTTTATTTTGTTTCGTTAATATAATCTACTTTACCACTAAAATCAATATTAATTGAACCTTTTGAGTAAATTAATAATTCTGTTGTTCCTTCTTTTGTTTGAGTCCTAGAAGTATTCTCAGGAGATCCAATTAAACTTATAACATCACTTCTTGACATTCCCATTTTAATTTTTGAAAAATCAACATTTTGTTTTTTATCAGCATACTTATCTGCTTTTTCAGTTTCGCCTAATCGTAAAAACAACTGGCGTAATTGTTTTTTAGTGTTTTTATCAGGAGAAATTTCATAAGATTTTTCAAGATAAATTACTGCTTTTTTAAATTGTTCATTAGCTTTAGTTTCATATTCTTTTGCTTTTGCAGTTTCTTTTGGAGGGAGGTTATTTAACTTTTCGTTCCAAGAATTGCCTGCATTAAAAAACATAACTCCTAAGTTATAATTTGCAATTTCGTAATCCGGTTTTAATTCAATTGCTTTTAAATAAGACGCTTCTGCTTTTTCCAATTCATTGTTTTTCTGATAAATGGTTGCAAGAACAGTATGCAAAACCTCATTATCTGATGCAACTTCAATTGCAGCATTTAACTTATCTTTTAATTGATCTAATTTTTTTTGAGCTAGGTAAATATTAATCTCTTGGTTGATGATATCTAAATTATCTTCAAACATCAGTTTACCTTTTTCAATGTAAGAAATTGCTTTTGCTGTGTCTTTATCAATCAAGGAGATTTTAATCATGTCTGTATAAATACTCGGATCCTTGTATTTAATCTCAATTAACTTATTGGCACTCTCTGCAATTTTTTCTTTATTGGCAGCTTTTACATACGTTTTATATCGGTTAAAAAGAATTTTCTCTTTTGTAATGTTATTTCTTTTTAATGACTGGTCACTATCAAACGGCAAAGCTGTTTCCAATAAATCATACGCTTTAATGGCTTTATCAAACTCTCTGTTATCCGTATAAAATAATGCCTTGTTGTTTAAAGAGCCGCAAGCAGCTGCAAAAAGACCTTTTACTTCTTCTTTGTAAATATCTTCTTTATCTAACTTTAAACAAGTTAAAAAACTTTCAGTCGCTTTTTCTTCCGCTTCTAAATCAAGTTTTTTTACATTTTCATCTTTATCCTGATAAATAGCTTGATATACTTTTCCTCTGTACATCCAAAGCTTTGCTTTTTTGTCGGTATCAGGGTGAGCAGCTGCTAAATCAGCAGCTGCTTTTGCCTTGTCGTATTCCTTATTTTTTAAATAATTAATAGTATTTTGTAATTGATTGCTTTGTGCATAAACAGCTACGATACCAGAAGTTAATAATGCAGTTAAAATCCCTTTCATTTATTGCGTACTTTAGTTTGAATTAATCAATAGTGATTTTTTTCAATTTCACTTTCTTTAAAGTTTCCTTGTTTTGATTATCTTTTACTTCATCTAATTGTTTTTCAATTAAATATTTGTCACCTGCAATTACAGTTGTTAATTTATTAGCATCAAAATACTTTTTGATTTGTTGATTAACTTCATCTTTAGTAATTGATTTTAATAATTGATTTTGTTTCGCAGTGTAATCTTTTTCCAGATTATTTCTGGCAATATTCGCCAAGAAAGATGCTTTTTGATAAGGAGCTTCATACTTAAGAGCTTCTTCATTCAACAAAGAATTTTTAGTAAACTCTAATTCTTTATCAGTAATACCATCAGCTTGATATTTTTTAAATTCTTTCATGATTTCAGCTAATGATGCCGCTGTTGCAGAGCGTTTTACTGAAGAACTAATCATAAATCGACCGTTGTATTTATCACCACTAAATCCAGAACGAATTCCGTAAGTATATCCTTTATCTTCTCTTAAGTTAAGATTTAAACGGCTATTAAAGTTACCTCCGAATATAAAGTTAGCTATACGGTTTTTGTAAAAATCACCGGTAGCATCGTATTTTAATGAAGGATAACCCATCATAATCACTGAGGAAGGTGCTGCATCTTTATTGTAAATAAAGAATTGTGGCTCAGGAGAAGCTGCTGCTTCTGTAATAGGTTGAATTTTTACTTCTTTAGCTGTCCACTTGTTTAAAAACTCTAATTTTGGCTTAACTTCTGACTCATCAATATCACCAACAATAACTAAGCTTGTCCCAGTTGGGGTATAAAAGTTGTTGTAATAATCTTTTACATCTTGTAATGTTACTGCCTCAATAGATTTGATTGAAGGTTGTAATCCCATAACAGTATTTCCGTACAATGCAATATCAAATGCTTTACTAGCCATAGTATTTGCACTAGTTCCTTCGTTACGGATTGATTCTTTATACTGTTTTTTTGCCAAGTTAAAATCTTCTTCTTTAAATGCAGGATTTAATAATTTTTCATCCAATAGTTTAAGTGTAGCATCTAAATTCTTTTTTAAACATTCAACATTAATAAATGTTTGTGTCTTAGTTGCACTGAAACTAATACTACTTCCAATTTTCTCTAATTCAGCGCTGATTTGTTCTGTAGTGTATTTTTTTGTACTTTCATTCATTAAGCTTGCTGTCATTTCTGCAACACCTAATTTTTTAACCTGATCTCCACTTAGCACTAAACTACCACCTTCCATAGTCATAAATAAAGTAATTTCAGGAGTTTCGGTATTTTTTGTACCGATAACTGTTAAGCCATTATTTAACTTATAATTGAAATAATCAGGTGTTTTTACAGGCTTAACTGCGCCTGCAACAGGACGTTCAGCACGATTGAATTTATCAGGTGAAGGACTGTAACTTAATCCTTTGTAGTCAGGGTTAGCAGGGAAATTTCCTCCTGCATAAGGATTGAAACTTTTTACTGAATCTTTTGGATTAAATATTGGATAAGTGTTTAATACTGCTGCCCCAGATCCTTTGATGTATTTATTGAACACTCTGATGATATCTTCTTTTGTTACTTTATTGTATCTATCAATTTCTTCGGAGATACTAGATGATTTTCCTAACAATCGCTCCCACTCTGAAACTGTCATAGCTTTACCCATTACACTCGATAAACCATTGTATTGGCTTGTTTCGTAACTTGCTTTTGCTCTTTGCAATGCATCATCAGTAATACCTGTTTGTTCAAATTCGTCAATTGTGCTTTTTACTTTTGCATCAATTTCTTTGAACAATTTTTCGATATCAAAATCATCAAATGGAGGTGGATAACAGAATAACCCAAAGCTAAATTCACCAGCTAATTCACTTGCTTCATGTCCAATTTGTGCGTCAATAGCTAATTTACTTTTTACGAAATTTTTATAGAAAATCGAGTTATTACCAGAACCCATCATAGTTGCTAAAATATCCAAAGCAGCTTCATCTCTATGGTATTGTGGAACAGTTGGATAAACGCGTAAGTTAAGTGGGAAATAAGTTCTGTCTTTATATTTGGTGTACTTATCAGTTGCTAAATCATACGGGAAACGAGTGGTTAACTCCTTTGGATTAAACTTTTTAACTTCAGGACATTGTTTTAGGTTTCCAAAATATTTATCAACCATATCTAATGCTGATTTGGGATCAAAATCACCTGAAATAGTTAAAATAGCATTGTTTGGACCATACCATCTTAAAAAGAAATTTTTAACATCATCCAAAGATGCTCTGTTTAAATCATCTACATAACCTATTACCGGCCAGCTATATGGATGTCCCATTGGATAAATAGCTTTATTGATTTCTTCAACAAAAGCCAATGCGTAAGGTTGATTTTCTACATTTTGAGATTTTTCATTTTTTACAGCATCGCGTTGGTTTTCGAATTTTTTTGAGGTTAACGAATCCAATAAAAATCCCATACGATCTGATTCCAACCACAAGGCCATTTCTAAATAATTAGAAGGCAAGGTTTCGAAATAAACTGTTTTATCTCTTTCGGTAAACCCATTCATGGTTCCACCTGCTGTAGAAACCATTTTAAAATGCTCTTCATCGGCCACGTGTTTTGAACCCTGGAACATCATGTGTTCGAAAAAATGCGCAAAACCTGATTTACCTATATCTTCTCTGTTTGAACCTACTTTGTAGGTAACCTGTACGTGAACTACAGGATCTGAATGATCTTCGTGTAATAATATAGTTAAACCATTTGGCAGTTTCCATCTTTCATAAGGGATAACTACCTTATCTGGTTTAGATTCTACTTTTTCAATTAAAGTTGGTTGAGCAAATAATCCGGTTGTCATTAGAATTCCGGCTGCAAATGCTAAATAGTTTTTCTTTTTCATTACAGATTTAGTTTGTTTTCAAAATTAAAATTTTTGTTACCATAAATGGTGCCATTTTTACGCATTATCGTCCGTTGGTGTATTTTCAGATGCATTAGAATCCGCCTCAGGAGAATTTTCAGTATTCAATGACTCATTTGAAATTACATTTAAATCTTCCTCATCTTCGTGGTCAACTTTAGTAACAGCTGCAATTTCATCATTTTCTTGGATATTGATTAAACGAACACCCTGTGTTGCACGACCCATAACTCTTAATGAAGCTATATTCAATCGAATGGTAATACCATTTTTAGTAATAATCATTAAATCGTTTTGGTCGGTTACTGACTTAATAGCAACCAGATTTCCAGTTTTATCAGTGATATTGATGGTTTTAACTCCTTTTCCTCCACGATTCGTGATACGGTATTCATCTATTTCAGAGCGTTTGCCATAGCCTTTTTCGGAAACCACTAAAACGTTAGATTGTAAATCATCAATACAAATCATCCCTATTACTTCATTTTTTGCACCTTCCTCATCGTTTAAATCAACTGCAATAACACCAGATGCATTTCTGCCCATCGGGCGAACTTTTTCTTCGTTGAATCGACAAACTTTACCAAATTTGGTAGCTATCATGATTTCATTTTTACCATTGGTAAGAGCAGCTTCCAGTAATTGATCGCCTTCACGAATGGTAATTGCATTGATGCCATTAGCACGCGGACGGGAATATGCCTCTAAAGTTGTTTTCTTAATGATTCCCTCTTTTGTACAAAGTACGATG
>CAZTCG010000019.1:5158-9012 GCA_964612005.1 uncultured Flavobacteriaceae bacterium
TTCTTCTTCTGATAAACTCTTCACATTGATAAACGCTTTTACTTTATCATCAGCCGGAATATTCAATAAGTTTTGTATTGCTCTACCCTTGCTTGTTTTGTTTCCTTCAGGAACTTCGTATGCTCTCAACCAGAATACTTGACCTTTTTCTGTAAACAACAATAAATAGGCGTGCGTTGAAGCAATAAACATGTGTTCGATAAAATCTTCATCGCGGGTTGCCGACCCTTTTGAGCCTCTTCCTCCACGATTTTGTGATTTGTATTCGGTTAAACTGGTGCGTTTAATATAACCCATGTGAGAAATTGTAATCACCACATCTTCATCAGCAATAATATCTTCCATTCGAATATCGTCGCCAGCGTAAACGATATCTGTTTTACGACCATCACCGTATTTTTCTCTCACTTCGGTTAATTCATCTTTCACAATTTGCATACGCATTGGTTCGTTGTTTAAGATGTCTTTTAAGTGATTAATGTGTTTCATCAATTCGGCATACTCTTCTTTTAGTTTATCACGCTCAAGACCTGTTAAAGTTCTTAAACGCATATCAAGAATTGCTCGAGATTGGATTTCAGATAAATTGAATTTACTCATTAATTCATCCCTTGCCACATCCGGTGAAACTGATTCCCTGATGATACGAATCACTTCATCTAAATTATCAATTGCAATAAGCAAACCTTCTAAAATATGAGCACGTTTTTCTGCTTGTGCCAACTCATATTTTGTTCTTCTAACAATTACTTCCAAACGATGCTCGACAAAATACTGAATTTGATCTTTCAAATTCAGCATTAATGGGCGTCCGTTTACAAGTGCAATGTTATTTACAGAGAATGAAGTTTGAAGTGAGGTGTATTTATAAAGATTGTTCAACACAACCCCGGAAACTGCGTCGCGTTTTAATTCGTAAACAATGCGCATACCATCACGATCACTTTCATCTCTAATTTCAGTGATACCCTCAATTTTTTTCTCGTTGCATAAATCCCACTGTTTCTTAATCATTTCAGCTTTATTCAGCTGATAAGGAATTTCATTAACAACAATTCGCTCACGATCTTTATAGGTTTCAATGGTTGCTTTGGCTCTTAAAATAATTCTGCCTCTTCCTGTTAGGAAAGCTTCTTTAACACCTGAATATCCATAAATTGTCCCTCCAGTTGGAAAATCAGGTGCCTTAACAAATTGCATCAACCCTTCGATATGAATGTTTTTATTATCGACATAAGCAATACATGCATCACAAATTTCTTTTAAATTGTGAGGAGCCATATTAGTTGCCATACCAACTGCAATACCAGCAGCACCATTAATCAATAAGTTGGGGATTTTTGTAGGAAGGACAGTAGGTTCCTGCAAAGAGTCATCAAAATTAGGACTGAAATCAACTGTTTCCTTTTCAATATCACTCAACATTTCCTCAGTAATCTTTCTAAGGCGCGCTTCGGTGTAACGCATAGCAGCCGGTGGATCACCATCAATACTTCCGTAATTTCCTTGACCATCAACTAAAGGATAACGTAAACTCCAATCCTGTGCCATACGAACCATAGTGTCGTAAACGGAAGAATCGCCGTGTGGATGATATTTTCCTAATACCTCACCAACAATACGAGCAGATTTTTTGTAAGGACGATTATGTAAAACCCCCAACTCCAACATACCATATAATACCCTACGATGTACTGGCTTTAAACCATCTCGAACGTCAGGTAGAGCTCGCGAAACAATAACCGACATCGAATAATCGATGTAAGCTGTTTTCATTTCGTCTTCAATATTGATAGGAATTATTTTTTCATTTTCAGCCATAGTAGTAATTCAGATTATTAAATTTTAAGAATATTTCGTTATTCAAGTTGTGATTTTATCAATTTGTAGTTATATTTACAAAAGACCGAATTTACTTATATTGATTTGAACCTTATATTATATTTATTAACATTTTTTCTGTTGAAAAAAACGATATTTGATAAAGGGCTACTCGATTCAAAATAGTATTTTTGAGACAATCGCAATAAGTAGCGATTAAATATAATTATTATCATAAAACTATAGTTATGGAAGCAAAATTTTCACCAAGAGTAAAAGATGTAATTTCTTACAGCAGAGAGGAAGCCTTGCGACTTGGTCACGAATACATAGGATTGGAACATTTAATGTTGGGGATGATTAGAGATGGAGATGGTATGGCTATTAAGCTATTAAAAAATGCTCAAGTTAATTTACAAGATTTGAGAAAAATTATTGAAGGCAGTTTAGGTACTTCTTCAAAAAGAATCAGTAATTTGTCTAATATACCATTGATTAAACAAGCTGAAAAAGCACTTAAGTTAACCTATTTAGAAGCTAAATCTTTCAAATCAAATGAAATTGGCACTGAGCACTTATTGTTATGTATTTTAAAAGACAATGATAACATTGTAACAAAATCATTATCAAAATTTGGAATTAGCTATGATACTGTTCGCACTGAGTTAGAAGAACAAATTAAAAACCCAAGCGACGATATCCGTATGGAAGGACCTACATCTGATGATGACGACGATGCGGATTCTACATTTGGGTCTTCTTCACAACCTAAAAAACCAGGCGAATCAAAATCAAAAACACCAGTATTGGATAATTTTGGTAGAGACCTTACCAAAATGGCTGAGGATGGCAAATTAGATCCAATAGTTGGTAGAGAAAAAGAAATTGAACGTGTTTCTCAAATTTTATCTCGACGCAAAAAGAACAACCCAATTTTAATAGGAGAACCTGGAGTAGGTAAATCTGCAATTGCTGAAGGTTTGGCATTAAGAATTATTCAACGTAAAGTATCTCGTGTTTTATTCAATAAACGAGTAGTTACTTTGGATTTAGCGTCATTAGTTGCTGGAACAAAATACCGTGGTCAATTTGAAGAGCGAATGAAAGCAGTAATGAATGAATTGGAAAAATCTCCTGATGTAATCCTTTTCATTGATGAAATTCATACCATCATTGGAGCAGGTGGTGCAAGTGGTTCTTTAGATGCCAGCAATATGTTTAAACCCGCATTAGCAAGAGGTGAGATTCAATGTATTGGTGCCACTACTTTAGATGAATATCGTCAGTATATTGAGAAAGATGGCGCATTAGAAAGACGCTTTCAAAAAGTATTAGTTGAGCCAGCTACACCAGAAGAAGCGCTTCAGATCTTAAATAATATTAAACAAAAATATGAAGATCATCATAATGTGCTTTACACTGATGAAGCTTTAAAAGCATGCGTTAATTTAACTGCAAGATATTTAACCGACCGCCATTTACCTGATAAAGCAATAGATGCACTTGATGAGGCAGGTTCAAGAGTTCACATCACCAACATTCATGTTCCTCAAAATATTTTAGATATTGAGAAAAAAATTGAAGA
Organism: uncultured Flavobacteriaceae bacterium; assembly: GCA_964612005.1. Taxonomy (GTDB): domain Bacteria; phylum Bacteroidota; class Bacteroidia; order B-17B0; family Aurantibacillaceae; genus JADJDM01. Next base: position 8,565 of record CAZTCG010000019.1, read on the forward strand.
TATAAAAGAAGAAAAAAACAGAGTAGTTAGAAGTCAAAAATACGAAGAAGCTGCTAAACTGCGTGATGTAGAAAAAAATCTTCAAACTCAATTAGAGGTTGCTAAAAAAGCTTGGGAGGAAGAAACAAAAAACAATAAAGTAACAGTTACTGAAGATAATGTTGCCGAAGTAGTTTCCATGATGAGTGGTATACCCGTTCAACGTGTAGACCAAAACGAAACCAATAAATTATTGGTGATGGGCGAAGAGATGAAAGGAAAAGTTATTGGTCAAGATCAAGCAGTTGCAAAAGTAGTTAAGGCAATTCAACGAAACAGGGCTGGATTAAAAGATCCCAATAAACCAATAGGTTCTTTTATTTTCCTAGGACCAACAGGTGTTGGTAAAACACAGTTAGCAAAAATATTATCTAAATATTTATTTGATAATGATGATGCACTTATCAGA
>CAZTCG010000019.1:9083-12692 GCA_964612005.1 uncultured Flavobacteriaceae bacterium
GGCAATTAACCGAAAAAGTTCGTCGTAGACCATATTCTGTTGTATTATTAGATGAAATTGAAAAAGCACATCCAGATGTTTTTAATATGTTATTGCAAGTTTTGGATGATGGAATGTTAACAGATAGTTTGGGAAGAAAAATTGATTTTAAGAACACAATCATCATTATGACCTCCAATATTGGCGCAAGACAATTAAAAGATTTTGGTCAAGGAGTAGGTTTTGGAACTCAAGCAAAAAAGGATTCAACTGAAGATCATTCTAAAGGAGTTGTTGAAAATGCTTTGAAAAAGGCATTTGCTCCAGAATTCTTAAATAGAATTGATGATGTAATCATGTTTAATTCTCTTGGTAAGGAGGAGATCCATAAAATTATTGATATAGAGTTAGCAAAATTATATGGAAGATTGAATGGTTTAGGTTACAACGTTCAGATCACTGAAGAGGCTAAAAACTTTATTGAAGAAAAAGGCTACGACGCACAATATGGTGCCCGACCTTTAAAAAGAGCCATTCAAAAGTATGTAGAAGATCCATTAGCAGAAGAAATTATCAAAACTTCACCTGCTGAAGGCGACATCATAGAAGTAGCATTTGATAAAGAGAAAAATGAAGTTTTTGTTCAGGTAATTAAACCTAAACAAGACAAGAGAAAGAAAAAAGAAGAATAAATTAAAAACGCCCATTAGGGCGTTTTTGCTAATTAATAATCCACAATTTTAGAACAATTTGCTTTGCTGTTTTTTTTAAAAGAAAATTTACAGTTTATATTACTCTGTTTGATTTGGGTAATTTTAGGGATTTTATTTTCACCAATTGTTCTCGTACTCATACCATTTTCATTTTTATTATTTTATAAAAAAAGCTTTGAGGTTGAAATTTTCCTGAGTTTCTTACTTATACTAACATTATCAGATAGTAGGTATTATGGACTCATTTGGGCTGGACAGGTAAAAAACATATTAATTATATTACTTTCACTAATTGTCCTTAAAAAATACAACCAAATTTCAACTAAAATTAATTTTCATCTATTTTTAATTCCATTTATAGCAATTGCAGGTATTTGTTTATTTAAAAGTCCTGACTTACTTACAGCATTTGAAAAAACACTTTCCTATTTCCTTTTATTTTTTATTGTTCCAAATTATTTTTCGTATTTGTATCAAAACTATGGTACCGAATTAATTAAAAAAACAATTTGGTTAGTTACACTCCTATTGGTTATTGGACTCATAATGCGTTTTATAAATCCCGGTTTTGTAACCTTAGCAGCAAGATTTAGAGGGATTTTAGGAAATCCAAATGGGCTTGGAATTTATACTTTTTTATTTTTTTGTTTTTTCACAATTGCAAATGCATTATTTGATCATCTTTTTAACGTAACAGAAAAAATTTTAATTTTTTCAATATTAATTATTTCACTTATTTTATGTGGTGCACGAAGTTCAATTATTGCAATTAGTATTTTTTTAATTTTCCGTTACTTCAGTAAATTATCTCCTATTTTAAGTTTTTTAATTTTAATCATCTTTATAATTTCCTATGAGTATATAAGTTTTAATTTTGAAACTATTATTATAAATCTTGGATTAGAGAAATATTTTAGAGTTGATACTTTAAAAAATGGATCAGGAAGATTGGTTGCATGGGAATTTGCATGGAAAAACATTGAGTATAACTTTTTTTTAGGGAAAGGATTTTCTTATACAGAATACTTATATAAATTAAACTATATGATGCTTAGTAAATTGGGGCATCAAGGCGCAGCTCATAATGCTTATCTTACAATATGGTTGGATACAGGATTGATAGGTTTAATTGCATTTATTGGTGGGGTACTTGGAATAATTATTAATATCTCTAAAATGAGTAAATCTGTATTTCCTCTTTTGTTTGCTGTTATTTTTTCTAATCAATTTGAATCATGGATTACTGCTTCATTAAATCCATTTACCATACAGTTTTTAATGTGCTTAAGCTTAATTTTTGTTTTTAAAAAAAATGAGCTTATAATTAAAAATGAAACAGATTAAATTTAAAAATGAAGTACTGTTTTCTTTATACTGAACTCGCAAAGTATTTTATCTCTTGCATAGAACAACTATCAGAGTTTGCTGAAGTGCATGTTATTAATTATCCAGTAAATAAAGAAGCCCCTTTTCAGTTTAAAAACAACAACTCAAAAATTACTTTTTACAATCGATTTGAATATAGTTATTCCGAACTTGAAGCGTTATTATTAAATATCAATCCTGATCTAATTTTTTGCAGCGGATGGATTGATAAAGAATATTTAAAAATCTGCAAAAAATTTAAATCTAAAGTCCCTACAGTTTTGTGTATGGACACAAAATGGAAAGGAAATTTTAGGCAGATAATTGCATCATTTTTTTCAAAAATTTTAATTCAAAATAAATTTTCCCATGCTTGGGTTCCTGGAAATCAACAAAAATTATTTGCCGAAAAATTAGGGATTAAAACCAATAACATACAACTTGGTTATTATTGTGCAGATATAAATTTATTCAACAGGTATTTTGAAAACCATTTTTCTGACAAGAAAAAAAATTTCCCGAAACGGTTTTTATATGTTGGACGATATTATGATTTTAAAGGTGTAAAAACATTATGGGATGCCTTTATTCAATTGCAAGTTGAAAATCCAAATGATTGGGAATTATGGTGCTTGGGAAATGGTGATTTAGAACCTCTTGTTCATCCCAAGATTAAACATCTTGGTTTTATGCAACCCGAAGATTTGGACAAAATAATTTCTGAAACGGGAATTTTTATTTTACCGAGTTTATTTGAGCCATGGGGCGTAGTTGTACAAGAATATGCCGCTGCTGGCTATCCATTAATCTTAAGTAATCAAATTGGTTCGGCAGAAGCATTTTTAATTGAAAATGAAAATGGTTTTTCATTTATTGCAGGAGATAAAAATGATTTAATTGAAAAAATGAAAATATTCATTAATCTGCCAAATGAAAGTTTAACTTTGATGTCGGAAAAAAGCCATGAACTTGGTAATAAAATTACAATTAACGAATGGTGTAAAACAGCACTTAATTTCTTGAGTATATGAAAACAAAAATTTTAGTCACCGGAGGCGCAGGAAATGTGGGAAGCGCATTGATTGAACGATTGATTGAAAATGAAAATAATTTTGTGGTTATAGTTGATGATCTTTCAACGGGTTATATGGAAAAACTGCCAACGCAGTTTCATAACAGATGGCATTTTATTAAATGTGATGTGAATAATTTAGTTGACATCAGCCAGGTAATGCTATCACATAAATTTGATTACGTATTTCATTTTGCTGCAGTTGTTGGCGTTCAACGCACTCAGGAAAATCCGGTTAAAGTTTTAAATGATATCGAAGGAATTAAAAATGTGCTTACACTTTGTAAAAACACTTCTGTAAAGCGAGTGTTTTTCTCTTCTTCATCAGAAGTATATGGTGAACCGGTTGTACTTCCGCAACATGAACATACAACACCTTTAAATTCTAGAATACCTTATGCGATTGTGAAAAATGTGGGTGAAAGTTTTTGCAAGAGTTTTCAGCAGGAATATGGCTTGGACTATACCATCTTCCGTTTT
>CAZTCG010000020.1:0-1490 GCA_964612005.1 uncultured Flavobacteriaceae bacterium
TTATTTAAGAGAACTAGATGAAAGCGATGCTGAAATAATAATTTCAGAATATTTACCGGATACGTTTTTAGGCAAGGCAATTAACGATCGTTTAAAAAGAGCTGCAACAATTTCGGATTAACTAAGAAAGGTAATGCACTGAAAAATTGTGCAATTTTTTTGTGAAAAATCAGCAGGTAAAAATTTTAATTAAGTAAAAAGTTAAATCTAGTTTTTGAACTGATATTCCTCTTTCAAAAATTCTTTCCAATCACCAAGGTTTGCGATTACTTGTAACTGACGATAAGTTTGATGAAAAGCTTCCTCGTTTTCTTGTGCATTTAACAGATTAATTCTGTAATTATCGTAGTTTTTTAAAGCTGTTTTTTCATCAGAACTCAACTGCTGACCAGCAAATTCTTTATCTTTTAAATCATTGATACTAACATCACCACCAATTTCTTTTTTAGAGAAAAAACGTTGTAATATGTTACCTTTTGTTTGATTCATTGATTACACAAAGGTAATCTTTCGTTACAATTGAAAAATTTATTTTAATCAGGGTTTTTAACAAATAGTTGTTAAAAGATAAAAAAACATTCATCAAACGTTGAAATAGTATCGAAAAATTATTTTGATTCTTCAAACAAAAGTTCTTTGTCTTTTAGATTCACATCCATTCCATCTTTCAGTTTTTTGCTTATTGCGCCATAAGGAGCTGTTACCACCTGATCTTTTTCGGTAACTCCACTAATGATGTAAATAAAATCGTTATCCTGAATTCCGGTAACCACTTTTACTTGTTTTACTTTACCATCTTTATAAATAAATACAACTTCCTCAGGTTTTGGTAGCTCTTTCGTGTTTTGTTTTTCCTCTAAATCATTACTCATGTCTACATCCGAATTTCCCACCGAAGATTCATTTTTCTTTAGTAAAGCAGAGTCAATTCGTGTAGTAACTGCCATAATAGGAAGAGATAATACATTATTTGCTTTTTTAGTCTGTATTTCAACCGTTGCACTCATGCCCGGACGAAAAGGGGAGCTATTCAATCCTGTTGTAAGATCAGCATAGGATTCCTGTAGAATTCTAATTTTAACTGAAAAATTAGTAACCTGATCAGCAGTTACTCCTGTCGTATTTGCACTGTTTGCAATTTCAGTAACAATGCCTTTAAATTTTTTTTCACGGTAAGCATCAACTTCAATTAAACTTGTATCACCTCGCTTTACTTTAATAATATCATTTTCGTTCACCTCCACATTTACTTCCATTTCATTTAAGTTCGCTAATTTCATTATTTCTGTCCCCTGAAATCCTTGTACACCTTGTACACGTTCACCTTTTTCTACATTCAGTTTTGACACAGTCCCATCAACAGGAGAATAAATCATGGTCTTAGATAAATTTTCATTGGCTTCTTTTAAAGATGCCTCTGCGCTATTGATATTGAATTCAGCGCTTTTTACGGTTTCTTCAGCGGCTGTTACTGTTGCAGCAGCGCTCTC
>CAZTCG010000020.1:1511-9618 GCA_964612005.1 uncultured Flavobacteriaceae bacterium
ACTGGTTTCAAATTCCTGAGCAGAAATTGCATTTTGATCGAACAGTTTTTTGTTTCTGTTATATGCAGCTTGTGCGCTTGCATTAGTTGCTTTGGCCTGTTCCAGCTGAGCTTTGGTGTTTTGTAAATTTGCTTTTGAGCTATTCACGCTTGCGTTTACCCGATCGAGTGCTGATTCGTAAGTATCAGGTTTAATTCTGCAAAGCAGTTGCCCTTTTTTTACTGCATCGCCTTCTTTCACTAACATTTCAATGATTTCACCTGAAACATCCGATGAAATTTTAACTTCTACTTCGGGCTGTATTTTTCCATTAGCGCTTACAATTTCAGTAATGTTTCGTTTGGCTGGTAATTCTGCACTTATATCGATAACCGCATTTTTACTACAAGTTTTTAGAGAAACTATAATGCTCACCAAAATGATTCCTGTTAATGTTAGCCAGATAATTTTTTTCATGTTTAATTAAGTTAAATCCGTTAAATAATGTTGAACGTGTTATTAGTAAAGTGGTTTACCTTGATAAAAATCAAGCACTTTTAATTTAAAAATAAAATCAAATTTTGCGTTTAATACGTCTGATTGAGATTTGAGTAATCGGTTTTTTGCAAGGTTAAAATCTACCAATCCCAGTGCGCCTGCTTCAAACTTTTGTTTATTGAAATTAAAAGATAATTCCGCTGCTTCTTTTGCCATTATAGCTGCCTGATATTTATTTAAACCAGCTTGAGCATCTGCAAAAGCCTGTGCAATGGTTTTAAACAGTTGTTGCTTTGTTAAATCGTAATTGTATTTGGAATTAAGCTGTTGTAATTGCGCAGTTTTAATGGAAGAGAATGTAGACAACCCATTAAACAAAGGCACATTTAGTGAAAAACCAAAACTCTTATTTACGTTATCATTAAATTGATTTTTAAATGGAGTGTCCTCAAGAACAGGAACGGCTATTTCATTTGGGTCAACTATTGCTAAACCATTACTTGTTGCATATACATTGTATAATCCTGTTTTTGTATAACCTGTAACTCGCTTAGCTAATCCGGAGTAACCTGTGCCTATTGATCCGTTTAAAACTAATGATGGACTCACACGCCCTTTTGCTGCAGCCAATGATTTTTCTGCAGCCAGCAAATTAAATTCGGCACTTTTAATTCCGTGTTGGTTTTTTAATGCAGTTTGATATATATCCCATACAGTAAGCGAAGCAAAACTACCGGTTGGTTCTGCAAAGTCCGGTTTTTCGATATCAAAATTATTAAGAGTATCTAGATTGATTAATTGTTTTAGATTTAATAGCGACATGCCATAAGCATTTTTTGAACTGATTAAATTAAACTCATCATTAGCAAGTTGAGCATTAATGTCTAATTGATTCGATTTGGCAAGTGATCCAGCATCAACTAGTAGTTTAATTCTATCAAATTGAATTTTTGAAATTTCTTGTTGACTTTCGGCAACTTTTACCAATTCTTGATTATAAATAACCTGAAGAAACAAAGTTGCAATATTGAGCGCTAAATCGTTTTTACGTTGCTCAAGATTTTCCTTGCCAGCAAGATAATTATATTGATTTTGTTTGATTAAGTTATATTGAGATAAGCCACTCCACAAAGTAACCTGTGAGCCAATATAAAAATTTTGAGAAAGTACATTTGAATTTGCAAATGTATTGGTATATCTGTCAATTGTTCTACCAATATTGTAGGTATGAGAGGCACCGGCATTTAAACTTGGTAAAATAGCGGCTTCGCTTTGATCATAATTTATTTTGGCAATTTGTTGGTTAACATCAGCCTGCAAAATGTTAAGATTATATTTAATTCCTTGTTCTATACATTGCTGCAATGTCCATTTTTGCTGCGCAGTAGTGTACAAAAAAATGAGTGTAAAAAAAACGGAAAACAATTTTCTCATCAGAATAACTTTAGAAGGCAAAAGTATAAAGAATAACCAAGTAATTACAAAAGATTACATCACTGGTTAATTAACTTTAATATTGGCTTTAACACTATTTTAAGGTTTTCAACGTTTGTAGTTTAGTAATTACTTTTGTTTTGTTGAATTCAATGCCGCTAATAAAATAAATTTGACTGATGTCGATCTATAAACATTTTATTTTATTTATTGTTTTTCTGTATTCATTACAGATTTTTTCACAAAAAGAGCAACAGCAAAAAACTCGAGTTTTATTTGTTTTTGATGCCTCAAATAGCATGAAAGGAATTTATGATGGCAAATCGAAAATGGAGCATGCAAAACTTCTTTTTAATTCATTAATTGACAGTTTGAGTAAGTTTAAAAACTATGAATTTGCTTTGCGAATGTATGGTTCAACTGTAAAGTATCCGCCGGGAGATTGCAATGACAGTAAATTGATAGTTCCCTTCTCAAAAGAAAATGTATCAACTATTAAAAGTAAAGTTGCATTGGCAAAGCCAACCGGAATAACTCCAATTGAGCATTCATTGATTATGTCGGCCAATGATTTTCCTGATAAAAAAACAATTAATACGATAATATTGATTACTGATGGAGTAGAGGAGTGCAAAGGCGATCCTTGTGCTGCACGGCAAAAATTATTGGAAAAAGGAATTGTTTTTAAGCCTTGTATTATTGGAATTGGATTAACTGAAATACAAGCAAAAACTTTTGATTGTGTTGGTAATTATTTTAGTTACGATGGAAATAATCAAGTTGTAGAAAATGTAGTTGATCTGGTTTCAAGTCAGCAATTATTAAAAACTACTGTTCAGGTTAATCTATTGGATGTTTCTCAAAAACCATCTGAAACTAATGTAAACATGACTTTTTATGATGAAAAAAAAACAGTACCTCTATACAATTTAGTACATTCAATAAATCAATTTGGTAATCCTGATACGATTTTGATTGATGAATATAAATCGTATAAAATGACAGCTCACACCTTGCCTCCAATTAGTAAATCAGGAATAACTTTAAACACTGGAACACATAATATAATTGCTTTAGATGCGCCACAAGGCCTTTTAAATCTTAAAAGAGAAAATGGTATTTATAATTTTAATGAAAAGTTAAAATGTATTATTAGAAAAAGCTCAACCAATACAATTATTCATGTTCAGCCAGTAAATACCAAAGAAAAATATATAATTGGAGATTATGATATTGAAGTACTTACGCTTCCAAGAACTTATTTTAAAGGAATAGGAATTCAACAATCTTTTTCTAAAATGATTCAGGTTGAAAATGCAGGGCAATTAAAAATTAGATGTATTGAAAAAGGGGATGGGTGTATCCTTCAGGAAATAGGAAATGAATTAAAATGGGTAATTGATATTGATGATAAAACAGAACAACTTTTTCAATTACAACCAGGGAATTACAGAATTACTTATAGGGCAAAATCAATGAAACAAAGCGTTTATACCATTGAACGAAAATTCAGTATACGTTCTGATCAGCAAACAGAAGTACTTTTGATGAAATAATTTCGAGAATTATCCTCTTAATTTATCCAATAAATTATTTATCGTTTTTATTTCATTTACAGAAAGTGAACTGAAAATTTCTTTGCAGGATTCGTCTAAATAATCTAATTTTTTTAAAAGCTCCAGCCCTTTTTCAGTTATTAAAATATCTACATTTCTTCTGTCGTCGGCACATTCTTTTCTTAAAAGTAATTTCTTTTTAAAAAGTTTGTCTACAATTCTGGATGCATCGCTCATTCTATCCAACATTCGCTCTTTTATTAATTTAATGTTACACGGATTAGGATATTGACCTCTTAAAATCCGTAGTACATTGTATTGCTGTATGGTGATGTCTGAATTAGAAAAATAGTTGGCATATTGTGAATTCATCCAGTTGGTAGAATAAATTAAGTTCACCATTAACTTATGCTGCTCCGACTGAAATTTTTTTTGCCCGATTTCTTCTTCAAGTTTCATATGAATATTTTTATTGTTTTTTATTTGCCATATGTTTTACGCCATGTATTTTCACTTCGACAAGCTCAGTGCACCGCATTTGTTTTTGTGTGGGTAAGCACATGGCTAGTTCATATGTTGCTTTTATTTTTTTTTAGTTGTCATATGTTTTACGCCATATATTATCATTGTTTTTGTGTGGGAAGTACATGGCTATTTAATTAAATGAAAATAAAAAAAGTCCCTGACATAATGCCAAGGACTTTCAAGCAAATGAATGTATTATTTAGCTTTTGTAATTTCCACATTAATATCTAATCTTACCTCTTCACTTACTGCAACTCCACCTGCTTCAATAAGTGCGTTCCATGCTAAACCAAAATCTTTACGATTAATAGTTCCAGTTACTTTAAAAGCATAACGCTCCATTCCGTAAGGATCTTTGATGATTTTAGGTGCACCAACTGCATTCAATGAAATAGATTTTGTAACGCCATGCATTGTTAAATCTCCGGTTAACGTGTATGATTTTTTGTCAGAGTTTGCTTTCATAGATTTGCTTTTGAAAGTGATTTTTGGATATTTTTCTACATCAAAAAAATCTGCACTTTTCAAATGTCCATCTCTTTTTTCATCATCGGTATTAATGCTTGCAGCATCCACAGTAAAGTCGATGGTAGCGCCGTTAAAATCAACATCTGCTTTTGGAGAAGAAACTTTTCCTTCATAAATTTTGAATTTTCCTTCGGTTTCACTTACCATCATGTGAGTTACTGCAAATCCTAATTTACTGTGAGATGCATCAACATTCCAGTTCGTTTGTGCGTTAGCGCTAAAACTTAATGCTACAAGAGCTACGGCTGTTTTAAAATAGTTTTTCATAATTGTTAAGTTTAAAAATTTTTTCAAATATATGTCTTAACATTATATGTTACAACATTTAATTTAGATTAAAAAAATTAAAGCCTGATTATCAGGCTTTAAAAATTAGAATTAAATACGAAAAAATTATTTTCTGAAAGAAACTTCCAGATTATGAATTTCGATTAATGGTTTTAAAAATTCTTCCAAATCATAAACGCACAATTGAGAAGCTGCATCACAAAGTGCTTTTTCAGGCTCAGGATGCGTTTCAATAAATACGCCATCAACGCCGCTTGCAACACCTGCTCTTGAAAGTACCGGTAAAAATTCCCGTGCACCACCTTTTGCATCGGAACTTGGAATGCCGTATTTTCTTACACAATGAGTAATATCAAACACCACAGGGTAACCCAAATTATTGAGGTGATAGAAACTTCTAGGATCAACAATTAAATCATTATACCCAAAAGTGTATCCTCTTTCAGTTAAAATAATTTGGTCGTTACCAGAATCAATACATTTTTGTAAAGGATGTTTCATGTTATCTGGTGCTAAAAACTGACCATGCTTGATGTTGATAACCTTACCGGTTTTTGCCGATGCTTTTAGCAAATCAGATTGCATACACAGGTAAGCAGGAATTTGAATAACATCAACGACTTCAGCAGCTGCAGCTGCCTGATCAGGATAGTGAATATCTGTTAATACAGGAAAGCCAAACTGCTCTTTGATTTTTCCTAAAATGGAAACACCTTTTGCTAAACCTGGTCCGTCATAATATTTTAAACTGCTTCTGTTATCTTTTTGAAATGAAGATTTATAAATGATTTTAATTTTCATGCGTTCTGAAATTTCTTTGAGTTTTTCAGCTGTTTTAAGCATGATACTTTCTTCTTCTATAACACACGGCCCTGAAATCAAAAATAATTCATCCGACCCACAAGGAATGTTTCCTACGTTTACAATTTTTTTACTCATGCTGTAAATATAAATAAATACTTTTTATTCAGTAAAATGCTTATAAAATCTCTTCACATCTGTTTCATGATGTAAAGGAGTATTTTCTGTTAAGTGCTTAGTTAACATATTTGCAAAATATGGAACCAGCATCACAGCCTTAGTTCCAAATCCATTAAAAACCATTAACGAATTATGCTTTGGGTGGCTTCCAATAACAGGTCTTCTGTCAATCACTGCCGGACGAATTCCCGATTCATGATTAACTACTTCAAATTCATAAGGGACTATTTTTTTTAGTTTTGATATTAATTCAGTTTTTGCATTTTCATCTGGTTCATCGTTTAACACATCCCAATTATATGTTGCGCCAACTTTAAATAAATGATTGCCCAAAGGAAGGATGAAAACACCTTTATTAAGGATAAAATCTATTTCTAATTCTCTACAATATATAGTTAGTATATCTCCTTTTGCAGGCTTCATAGGTATCCAATTAAAGTAGTAGTTTTTACTAATTTGATGGCCCTCGCAAAAAATAATTTTTGTTGCAGCATAATTTTTATAAACTATTTCATTCGCATCAATTATTAGTTTGTCAAAGTCAAAACTTTCTCTTAGGTAACAATTATGTTGATTAAAATACTTGGTTGATTCACTTAAAAACAATTTAGTGTCTAGGTTTCCGCTTTGTTTAACAAGAGCAAATTCAGCATTTAAAGGATGATTCATTTCCAAAATTTCAGAACTTAAATAATTCTGCATTTCATTTTCAGTTTTCAAACGCCAAAGCACTTTTTCTTGTTCCTCTGAAAAAAGCTTGGCAATGTTTATTTTTTTGATGAATTGGTTATTTAGTGTTTTACCGATTCCCTCATAGAAAGAATTTAATGTGGGAATTAATTCATCTGCCATCCAACTTTTGGTTAGACGTTTAAAAACAACCGGATTCCATATTCCTGCAGCAACTCTAGAAGAGGATGATAAATCATCGTTATTAATAATTAAAATCTGTTTGTTTTGTTTTAATAATTCAAAGGCCAAAATAGTTCCTGCAATGCCTTGACCAACAATAATATAATCAAACAATTTTTTCAATGGGTAAACAAATAGATTAATTAAAAACAGAAATTGAAATCTCAAAATTAACAAATCATTTTTAGACTTGTTTTTTCAATAAATTGTTAGCAAGTTTTAAGTCTTTATTTGATGGAAAAAGCTTATTTTTACAAGAATAGTTCAATAAATAGCTCGATAATAAATTTCGTTTTAACGCATGGAAGAAACAGTAGATACAACACAGCAAAAAAATTACGGTGCAGATAGCATACAAGTTTTAGAAGGATTAGAAGCAGTTAGAAAACGTCCTGCCATGTATATTGGGGATGTTGGTGTAAAAGGATTGCATCATTTAGTTTATGAAGTTGTAGATAATTCGATTGATGAGGCACTTGCCGGTCATTGTAAAAACATTGAAGTAACCATTTTAGAAGACAATTCCATTCGCGTGAAAGATGATGGTCGTGGTATTCCGGTTGACATTCACCCAAAAGAAAAAAAATCAGCTTTAGAAGTTGTAATGACAGTATTGCACGCCGGTGGTAAATTTGATAAAGACAGTTACAAAGTATCCGGTGGTTTGCATGGTGTAGGTGTTTCCTGTGTAAATGCATTATCTACTCATCTTTCTGCAGAGGTTCACAAAGAAGGAAAAGTTTGGATGCAGGAATACAGCATTGGTAAGCCATTATACGATGTTAAACAAGTTGGTGAATCTACTTACAGAGGAACCATCGTAACGTTTAAACCTGATTTATCAATCTTCACAGTTGGTGAATACAACTACAATACGCTTGCAACGCGTATGCGCGAGTTGGCTTATCTAAACAAAGGAATTCGCATTACGCTTGCGGATAACAGAAACAGAGACGAGCAAGGCAATCCACAATCTGAGCAATTTTACTCAGAAGGAGGTTTGCGTGAATTTGTAAAATATATTGATGCTGCAAAAGAGCAATTGATTGATGAAGTAATTTATGTCGAAGGCGAAAAAGCGGGAATTCCTGTTGAAGTAGCGATGCTGTACAACACTTCATATGCTGAAACTGTGCAGAGTTATGTAAACAACATTAACACTCACGAAGGCGGTACACATTTAGCTGGTTTCAGAAGAGGTTTAACACGTACCTTAAAAACCCTAACCGAAAAAGGGCTCATTACAAAACGCAAAAACCCCAACGATGGCCGAGGCGTGTTGTGCTACTTGACCGATTTGGGAAAAGAGAAACGAGAATTGTCCAAAAACACGGTGATTCAATTCAATGAACTCATTAAATCAAGTGTAGCTCCCGAAAAATTGACGCATTTTTTTGAGGTGGCCG
>CAZTCG010000020.1:9628-12623 GCA_964612005.1 uncultured Flavobacteriaceae bacterium
AAACTAAATTGGGAAACAATGAGGTAATGGGTTCAGTTGATCAGGCTGTAAGTGAAATGCTCGCAAATTATCTGGAAGAACATCCGAAGCAAGCAAGGATGATTGTAGATAAAGTGATTTTAGCTGCAACTGCGCGACATGCCGCGCGTAAGGCTCGCGAAATGGTTCAACGTAAAAGTGTAATGACAGGAGGCGGATTACCAGGCAAATTAGCAGATTGCGCAGATAGCGACCCAACTGCTTGCGAATTATTTTTAGTTGAGGGTGATTCGGCAGGTGGAACAGCAAAACAAGGAAGAAACAGAGCATTTCAGGCAATTTTACCTTTAAGAGGAAAAATTTTAAATGTTGAAAAAGCGCTCGAATATAAAATTTACGATAACGAAGAGATTAAAAATATTTTTACTGCACTTGGCGTTTTCCGTGGAACAACAGAAGATGAACGCGCACTGAATATTGAAAAATTACGTTATCACAAAATTATTATCATGTGTGATGCCGACATTGACGGTTCTCACATTACAACATTGATTCTTACTTTCTTTTTCCGCCACATGAAAGAGTTAGTAGAAAGAGGTCATATTTACATCGCAACACCACCACTTTATTTGGTGAAAAAAGGAAAAGAACAACAATACTGTTGGAACGAAGAACAACGTGATGCATTGGTGAAACAACTTGGTGGAGATAAACCCGAATCGGTAAATATTCAACGATACAAAGGTTTAGGTGAAATGAATGCAGAACAATTATGGGAAACTACCTTGAATCCTGAATTCAGAACATTACGTCAGGTGACTATTGAAAACGCAGCGGAGGCAGATCATGTATTCTCCATGTTAATGGGAGATGAAGTTCCACCACGCAGAGATTTCATTGAGAAAAATGCAAAATATGCAAAAATCGATGCTTAATATTTAATAATCAAAATAAAAACAAAACAAAGAAAAATGAGTAAAGTAACAATCGTAGGTGCAGGAAATGTAGGTGCAACCTGTGCAGATGCTATCGCATTCAGAAGAATTGCAAGTGAAGTAGTTTTATTGGATATCCGTGAAAATTTTGCAGAAGGAAAAGCATTGGATATGATGCAAACTGCAACCTTAAATGGTTTTGAAACACGTGTTAGCGGAAGCACAAATGATTATTCAAAAACAGCAGGAAGTGATGTAGTTGTAATCACTAGTGGTATTCCACGTAAACCGGGAATGACTCGTGAAGAGTTAATCGGAATCAATGCAGGCATTGTTAAAGGTGTAACAGAAAACGTATTAAAACATTCTCCAAATGCAGTAATTGTTGTGGTAAGTAATCCAATGGATACCATGACTTTCCTAGCATTAACAGAAAGTAAATTGCCTAAAAACCGTATCATTGGTATGGGTGGTATTTTAGATAGCGCTCGTTTCAAATGTTATTTATCATTGGCATTAAATTGTTCTCCAAACGATATCGAAGGAATGGTAATTGGAGGTCATGGTGATACAACTATGATTCCATTAACTCGTTTGGCTTCTTACAAAGGTGTTCCTGTTTCTCATTTTTTAGATGCTGAGGCATTGAAAAAAGTAGCAGCTGATACTATGGTTGGCGGTGCAACATTAACAGGTATGTTAGGAACTTCTGCTTGGTATGCACCGGGAGCAGCAGTTGCTTCTTTGGTTGATTCAATTTTGAATGATCAGAAAAAATTATTCCCTTGCTGCGTTTCATTAAACGGCGAATACGGACAAAAAGATATTTGTTTAGGTGTTCCTGTTGTAATTGGTAAAAACGGTTGGGAGAAAATTGTAGATGTTAACTTAAACGCTGATGAACAAGCTATGTTCAACAAGAGTGCAGATGCAGTTCGTAATATGAATAATGTGTTAAGTACAATAAATGTAGCTTAATTTTATCTTATTAGCTTTCAAGGAAAAGCCAAAAAGCAACAGCTTTTTGGCTTTTTTTATTCAATCAAAAAAAGTAACTTTATTTTTTTATCATTAATCCGTATGGAGAACAATCAATCTAATGGAAATCAATGGCAACAGCCAAATTTTCAATATGGTCAGCAAATAGTTCCTAATTCAACTGCAACGTTGGTTTTAGGAATTTTATCTATTATATCATGTTGGCTGTATGGTTTACCGGGCGTGATTTTAGGAATCATCGCTTTGTATATTTCAAGTGCAGGTAAAAAAGCTTATGAAGCTAATCCTACTTGGTATTCCCTTGCTTCATACAATAATTTAAAAGCAGGGAGAATTTGCGCAATTGTTGGTTTGTGTTTATCAGCTATTTATTTTATACTGATATTTATCATTGCTGTTTTTTTAGGTACAGCCATAGGAGCTTTTTCACTTTTAAGTTAATGTTAGATTGCTATTTTAAAAAATATTTTTTACTTGAATGTCCTGGATGCGGTATGCAACGAGCATTTTCATGCTTGTTCCATGGTGAAATTTTAAATAGTATTCATTTTAATGCGGCATTAATCCCCCTTTTATCAACATTTTTAATTCTCATTTTTCAACTATACATTAAATCAGTTAATGGAGGTAAATGGGTAGTTATTTCTTTTTTAATTACAACTTTAACTATGTTTATACAATTAGTTTTTAAACTGATAGTAAACTATAATTTACTTTAAATGAGGCTTGTTTTTTATTTTATTTTTATATTAAAATTTAGTTTTTTAGTTGCTCAATTACCTAAAGACACTTTATTCTTAATGAATGGTAAAATTTTTATTTCACCGGTTTTGGATACCTTATTGGGTGGAGTGACAATTATTGATTCTAAAGACACAACGCAACGATTTACCATAGATAATGAAGATCTTTTTTCAATTAATTTTTCAACTGGTGCTATCAGATATTATTATAGATATGATACATTAATTGGCAATTATTTTACGCGTGATGAAATGATTTATTATATGCATGGCGAACGAGATGCTAAAAAAGGCTTTACTGCTAAAGAAGCTTTTTATGGAGGAATAGCCTCCGGATTT
>CAZTCG010000021.1:0-1111 GCA_964612005.1 uncultured Flavobacteriaceae bacterium
CGGATGGAAAACCATTAGGAGGATTACATTCTAAAAACGAAGCTTCTGATTTTGAAGAGGGAGAATCTCAAAAAGCAGTTTTCTCAACTAAAGCTTTAATAACTGCACTTGTTGCTTTTTGTGTTTTAGGTTCGGTATTTTATTATGTATTAGGTCAAAATTTAATTTATTCTATTATTTATTCAAGCGGTCTATCATTAGCCGGATTAATTATCTCCGATTCATCGTTAACTAAAGTAGAAAAAGATAGAATTTATGTTATTTACATCATCGCTTTCTTCGTGATTTTCTTCTGGGCAGCATTTGAGCAAGCAGGTTCCTCGTTAACATTTATTGCAGATAACCAAACCGACAGAAACTTCTTTGGTTGGGATATGCCGCCATCCATGGTGCAAATTTTTAATGGATTGTTCGTTGTTGCATTTGCATTTCCATTCAGTATGTTATGGGATAAATTACGCGCAAAAAATATGGAACCAATTTCGCCGATGAAACAAGCCATTGGTTTATTATTGATTTCTATAAGTTATTTCATCATTGCCAACAATGTAAAAGACTTAGGCAATAACGGTTTGTTAGCAATTAAATGGTTGATTTTACTTTATTTGATACAAACCGCCGCTGAGTTGTGTTTATCGCCAATTGGTTTATCATTGGTTGGAAAATTATCCCCAAAACGTTTTTCATCTTTACTTTACGGAGTATTCTTTTTATCAAATGCATCAGGTTATGCATTAGCAGGAACCTTAGGTTCTATTCTTCCTGCAACAGGCGATAAATTTAAAAAAGCAGAAGAATTAGGAATTGATTTACAAGCAGTATTAGATAAAACAGTTACTCCAACTGCAGAACAATTAAAATTGCTTTCTGAAAACCAAATCAGTGCAACGAACCCTGTTTTTGCAGGTTTTGAAATTCATAACTTGTATGAATTCTTTATGGTATTTGTTATTCTAACTGGTTTAGCAGCAATTATATTGTTTGCATTAACTCCAAAATTGAAAAAATTAATGCACGGAGTGAAATAAATATATTTTTCATCAACTTTTAAAACCCTAAGTAATTAGGGTTTTTTAGT
This sequence comes from uncultured Flavobacteriaceae bacterium, assembly GCA_964612005.1. Lineage (GTDB taxonomy): Bacteria > Bacteroidota > Bacteroidia > B-17B0 > Aurantibacillaceae > JADJDM01. Next base: position 1,079 of record CAZTCG010000021.1, read on the forward strand.
TTAATTAAAACAGTATGCTTACAACAGAAGAAA
>CAZTCG010000021.1:1121-5042 GCA_964612005.1 uncultured Flavobacteriaceae bacterium
CCTCTCCGAAAGAGAGGGTTTAGTTTTTACTAAACTAAAATGTTAACGAAGTTAATCGCTCCTCTCCCTTTGAGAGGAGTAATATGGTGTAGCTGAAATCAACTAGGTACACTTGCACTAATCAAGCAAAAATTAATCATAAATAAAAATACATTTTTAAGTAAACCTTGATTAAAACTCAAAAATCGTTTTTTGAATAATTGAAATTGGCGAATTTAAATTTAAGATTTCTGATTTTAGAAAATAGATTTAAAAAACAAGATGTATCGCTCCTATCCCTCTGAGAAGAGTTAGTTGGTGAGGTCAGCCTTGGAGACATTTTAGCTTTTTGGTTGTCGGTCGCAATTTTTGCAAAAGAAAGTATGTAATATAAATATCTGATTATGCTTACAACAGAAGAAATTCAAAATTTTAAAGGAAAGTACCCAAAACAAATTTGGCCACTTTTTTTCAGCGAAATGTGGGAACGTTTCAGTTTTTACGGTATGCGTGGCATGTTGGTGTTCTTTATGATCAATCAACTTGATTTTAATGAGGTAGTAGCTAACCTTCAATACGGCGCTACCCAGGCCTTTGTTTATGCTTTTACTTTTGTGGGTGGTTTGTTTGCCGATAAAATTTTAGGCAAACGCCGCTCCTTATTTTGGGGTGGAATTTTAATGATAATTGGCAGTATTCTTTTAGCAATTGATCCTGCAACTTTTTTCTTTTTAGGAATAGCCTTTAATGTAGTTGGAACCGGATTTTTTAAACCCAATATTTCGAGTATGGTTGGGAACCTTTACAAAGAAGGAGATCCAAGAGTAGATGCCGGCTTCATGTTGTTTTATGCTGGTGTAAATGCAGGTGCATTTTTAGGTGGCTACGCCTGTATTGCCATCGGCAAAGGTGAAATGCTTTCTTCATTGGTATCTGAATCTTCGCGTTGGAATGTGGCTTTTGGTCTTTCCTCTGTTTTTATGATTATAAGTTTACTTACCTTTACCCAAACTCAAAAAAAATTAGGAAACATTGGTTTATCACCACTTTTACACTTACCCCAAAAAAACAGATTAACACAAGAAGTATTAACATTCATCGGTTCGCTTATTGCCGTTCCGCTAATCATGTTCATGGTATCAAAAACAGAATACACCGATTGGTTCATGTACATCATTGGGCCATTAGCTGTAATTTATGTTTTTATTGAGATGCGTAATTTTTCGGCAGTCGAAAATAAACGATTAATAGCCGCATTGTTATTTATGATTTTCTCTATTTTCTTCTGGGCATTTTTTGAGCAAAGCGGAGGATCATTAAGTATTTTCGCGGCCAATAATTTAAGCAATTCTATACTCGGAATTCCATTGGATCCAAACGGAGTAAATAATTCATCTAATTCATTGTATGTAATTATTTTCGCAACACCTTTAGGTTTATTGTGGTTGTGGCTAGCTAACCGAAAAGCAGAACCGAATACCATTGTAAAATTTGGACTTGGATTTTTATTTCTTGCAATAGGTTTTTATATTTTTTATGCAAGTAAATTTTTCAGTAATGAAAACGGAATTTCTTCTTTAGGTTTATTTGCTATTGGCTGGTTCATCATCACCTTTGGTGAATTGTGTTTGTCACCAATAGGTACTTCTGTGATGACCAAACTATCTCCGCAAAAATTACAGGCAGTAATTATGGGCATGTGGTTTTTGGCAAGCGCATATGGTCAGTACTTCGCTGGATTACTGGGAGCAAACATTGCTAGTGCATCCGAAAATGCTTCTAATATGGAGAAGTTAAGTATTTATGCCGATGGCTACAAGCAATTAGGAATTTACGCTTTAATTGCAGGTGTGGTGCTGATTTTAATTTCGCCACTTATTAAAAAATTAATGGGTGGTGTAAAATAAAGTTCTCTTTACTCAAATTAAATCAACAAGAAAAATAAAACTTCTATTTCCAGCTTCTTCCTTTAGCAACTGCTTTTGCATCGTATGGATTATCGGGCCATGCATGTTTTGGATACCTTCTTTGTAATTCTTTTTTTACTTCATGATAGGCATTGTTCCAAAAACTAATTAAATCGCTAGTTACCTGAACAGGCTTATAACCAGGAGAAAGTAAGTTTAAAACCAATTTAACTTTACCATTATTAATCACAGGACTTTCCTTCATGCCAAATAACTCTTGTAATCGAACAGATAGATGTGGTTGGTTTCCATTTGCAAAATAAGTAATCGGTATTTTTGAACCACTTGGTACTTCAATTTTTTCAGGGACTAATTTATTAATGGTAGTTTTTAATTCCCAATCCAAACAGTTTTCAGCAGCCTCTTGTATAGTTATTTTTTTTAGGTCTTCGTTTTTTTTAATCTTATCCAAATAGCTATCAATCCATTGTTCAGGCTCATCAATAAATTGTTGTTTTGAAATGATTGAATGATTTTCTTCCGGATTCCAGCAGCTGAACGAAGACAAGCGATTAAAAAATTGTTCTGTTTTTTCATTGAACTCAAGCAGGTTTTCTCCTTCTTGCCGAATAGCTTTGCAAATGGCTGTTTTTACTAATTGCTTATCTGGATTTGTAATAGGTACACTCTGTAAAACTAATGCCCCAATTTTAAGATCTCTGCTGGCAATTAAACCGCCTTTTCTGGTATCCCAGCTTACAGTTTCTTTTTCTTTTACTAATGATTTTAGGTCTTTAGGTTGTAATGGTGCAGCTAAAAAAATTTTCCCCATACCATCTCGCAAATCCATATTGGCTATGCAAATCCAAGGTTCATGAGCTAATTCATCTTGATGATTGAACATAGCCATTTTACCATTTGCCAACATAAACTGTGCATTATTTCCAGGCTTGGCAGATGCTATTCGTTCAGGATAAACATAAGATAGTAAAAGGCCTGTTTCATGGGAGTCCACTGGGTCATTGTTTACCGAAACATGCATTAATTTTCGATAAAAATTAGCGTTTTTCTCAATTCTAGAAAATTTAGGATTTAAATTATTGCGATCTCTGTTTCTTCTTAATGCTTCAATTCTTAAATTTAAATCTACACCGCTCTCTCTTGATAATGGGTCTCTTTCCTCTAATATAGCTGCAATATCAGTAGCAAGCTGTATTGATGATTCATCTATTGAAGAGAGCAACATATTTGCAATACGAGGATGACAACCTAAAGTATGAATTTTTTTTCCGTGTTCTGTTATTTTATTATTCTCAATTGCGTCAATTTGTTCTAACAATTCTTTTGCTTGATTGATTGCAGCTTTAGGAGGTGGGCTCAGCCATTTTAACTCGTAAGCATCATTAACTCCCCATTTAAATAATTCGAGTTGCAGTGAAGTTAAATCGCTTTGTTCAATTTCAGGAATTCTGTGTGTTGTTAACCGTTGATGTGTAGCAGATGTCCACATTCTGTAGCAAATTCCTTCACTTAATCTTCCTGCTCTTCCTGCTCGCTGATCAGCTGCATCCTGTGTGATTTTAACTATTTCTAGTTTGCTTAATCCTGATTTGATATCAAATACATTTTGTTTGGTAAAACCACTATCAATAACCATTTTAATTCCTTCAATGGTTAAGCTTGTTTCTGCTATTGATGTTGCTAAAACTATTTTTCGTTTACCTTGTTTATTAGGTAGTATTGCTAAAAACTGTTCGCGGGGTGGAAGCATCCCATACAAAGGATGAATTGAAAAATCATTAAGTTGATTTTCGAGTAATTCAGCACATTTTTTAATTTCTGCTTCGCCAGGTAAAAAAACCAATGCGTCACCTTCGTGTTTTTTCACAGCTTCATACACCAAACGTGCTGTTAATTCGGGTAATAATTTTATGTCGGAATCACCGGAATAAATGATGTCTACTGGGAATAATTTCCCCTTACTTTCAATAACATCTGCATTAAGAGTTTCTTTAAGCTGAGGTATATTTAAAGT
>CAZTCG010000021.1:5052-7825 GCA_964612005.1 uncultured Flavobacteriaceae bacterium
CCGACATTACCATCAATTTTAAATCCGGACGAAGAATTTCCTGAGCTTCACGGCAGAGTGCCAGTGCTAAATCTGCATGCAGGCTGCGCTCGTGAAACTCATCAAAAATAACCAGACCAACATTTTCTAGTGCGTTGTCGCTTTGTAGCATACGAGTTAAAATGCCTTCGGTTACAACTTCCAGTTTTGTTTCAGCACTTGTTTTTGTTTCAAAACGAATTCTGTAACCCACTGTTTTGCCAACATCCTCGTTTAACAATTCTGCCATTCTTAAAGCAATTGTTTTAGCTGCCAGACGTCTTGGTTCAAGTAAAATAATTTTTTTGTTCCCAAGCCAAGGTTCATGAATTAAAGTAACTGGTAATAAAGTACTTTTTCCTGCGCCGGGAGGAGCAGTAACAATTAATCTGTTTTCACTTGCTAATTTATTTTTTATAGCAGGAATTACTTCATTAATTGGCAATTGTATGTCAGAAACTAGATTCATTAAAATGTACTATCAAATATATGTATGCATTATTTTTTTTACAATTAAAAACATTAAAGAGATTGAATGTAAATCTGAATTTTTAGTTTTAATATAGTTGCATTATATAATAGATGTTTTAATGCATCAAATAATCCTTAATTTATCTCAATAAGAGTTTCAAAAAAAACCAACTATTTCATTGAATTACCTACCTCTTGTATATGATTTATGATACTTTGAATTTTTTGTTGTAAAATATTCAATTCTTGTTGTTGTGACCCCACTTTACTTTCGGTATCTGTAACAATTGTCCAATCAGAAGAACAGGAGTAAATTTTTTGTTTACCAGTTGTTTTTTGTTTGAATTCTTCAATGGTGTTTTGAACTGATAATTTAATATTTTGAAATTCAGTTTTTCCAGAATTTAATTTGTTTAAATCGGTTTTTATTTCATTGCATTTATCTGGAAATACATTATTAAATTGATCGATTAAGTTTATTACTTGTGACTCGTAATTTTTTAAATTATCGGATAAATCATTTTCGTTTTTATTTAGTGTAGTTATGATTTCATTAAATTTAGTGTTGTACATGGAAACGTCACAAAATTGAACAATAGGCACAATTGATTCATTTACATGTTTGTTAAAAGAAGTTGCGTTTTTAACAGCTTTATTTCCTATCGATTGTAATTCACTGACATCCGATTTCATTTTTTTCTTAGTGATTTTAAATTTTTTCCATTCAGGTGTTCCCGATTCAATTTTGTCTTTTCCTTTTGAATAGCTAATGAAATTTGAATATTCATTGTTTAAATTTTGTTGCAAAATATTCATTTCATTTACTAATTGTTCTGTTTTTTCTAATTGTTCTTTTGCAGTTTGAAATGGTTTTGTGTCTGTTTTACAATTTAATGTAAGATATTGTTTGTGCATTTCTTTTATTTTATCGCTCACAGAAATACAATTATTATTTACCTTATCGATGTTTGTTTTTAATTTACCATTTAAAGAATCCGTTGAGTAATAAATTGTACAACTAAATTGACTAAGTGTAGTTAAAATTGAAATCAGTATTGTTTTCAGTGATAATTTATATGACATATTTATTGTTAAGTTTTTTTGAAGATATAAAAATAAATTTCAGTATTTCCTGAAATATAAATTTTGAATCAATTATTTTAATAACTATGATAAACAGTTTAGTTTAATTGATTTAAATAATGAGATTGTAAGTTTTCTGTTTTTTTATTTACTTTTTAATGGATATTCCATTAAATTCGTTACATGATAAAATACGATCAATTCACACTAAAAAATAAATTAAAAGTTATTGTTCATCAGGATAAATCTACGCCAATGGCCTGCGTAAATATTTTGTACGATGTTGGTGCACGTGATGAAGATGAATCAAGAACTGGATTTGCGCATTTATTTGAACATTTAATGTTCGGGGGTAGTATTAACATTCCTAACTACGATGAACCGCTTCAATTAGTGGGTGGAGAAAATAATGCCTTTACCACCAATGACATTACCAACTATTACTGCACCCTGCCTGCCAATAATCTCGAAACTGCTTTCTGGCTGGAAAGTGATAGAATGTTGAGTCTGGCTTTTTCTGAAAAAAGTTTGGAAGTGCAGCGCAATGTGGTAATTGAAGAGTTCAAACAACGATACTTGAATCAGCCTTATGGAGATGTATGGTTGTTGCTTCGTCCATTGGCATACAAACAACATCCTTACAAATGGGCAACTATTGGTAAGGAAATTTTGCACATTGAACAGGCTACAATGGAGGACGTAAAATCATTTTTCAAAAAACATTATAATCCTGCCAATGCCATTTTAGTGGTTACAGGTAATGTTGAAACCCAGCAGGTAAAACAATTGGCTGAAAAATGGTTTGAACCTATTCCAGCAGGAGAAAAACCCGAACGCAAATTGCCTGCTGAACCCAAACAAACTGAAGCACGAACTTTAACTGTTGAGCGCGATGTTCCTATCGATAGCATTTATAAAGTATATCACATGTGTTCTAGGCACGATGAAGAATATCACGCTATCGATTTGATTTCGGATGTGTTGTCAAGAGGCAACTCATCTCGTTTTTATAAATCTCTAATCAAAGAGAAAAAATTATTTTCGGATGTGAGTGCTTATGTAATGGGCGATTTTGATAAAGGCTTATTTGTTGTCTCCGGTAAATTAAATCCCGGCGTAAGCATGCAGGACGCAGAAAATGGAATTGAAGCAGAATTAAATCTAATTAAGCAAAATTTAGTAAGTGAAAACGAACTTCAGA
>CAZTCG010000021.1:7835-12213 GCA_964612005.1 uncultured Flavobacteriaceae bacterium
ACTGAATCAACCATTACTTTTTCCGAAGCAGACATCATGACAAAAGCAACCAACCTTGCTATCTCTGAATTGCTTGGCAGTGCCAATTTAATAAATGAAGAAATTGCTCGTTATGCCAAAGTTACTGCAGAAGACATGAAGCGTGCGGCAAATGATTTATTTCGAAATGAAAACTCTTCTACCTTGTATTATTTAGCAAAGAAAAAATAATCATGTTGCGCGAAGAAATAATACAACGATTAAATCAGCTTCATTTTAATCCCGAAGTTATTGCTAATTACGATGAAGAGCATCGTTATTATCATAACTTTTATCACTTGCAGGAAGTGTTGATTGCACTTGCTAATAAAAATGTACTTGATGATGAATTGTTTTTAGCAGCAGTTTACCATGATGCTGTTTATGATTCACGTAAAAAAGATAACGAAAAACAATCGGCTTTTTTATTTAAAGAAGATGCAAAAAAGGCAAACTATCCGCAAGATAAAACCGATGTTGTTGCGCAACTTATTTTAGATACCAAACACCATCAACCAATAACAGAAAAATCAAAACTATTGATTGATGCTGATTTGAATATTTTTAATGCTTCACCGGCACGATTGATAGAATACGAAAAACAAATTTTTAAAGAATATCAGCACGTTGATTTTTTGGTGTATCGCGAAAAGCGCATTGAAGTTTTACAAAAATTCAATACCAATCACCGACTTGATTTTCTAATTGATTATGTAAAATCCGTTCAGCCACTCATTGCTGTTTTTCCCGGCAGTTTCAATCCTTTTCACAAAGGTCATTTTAATGTATTACAAAAAGCAGAACGAATTTTTGATAAGGTCATTATTGCCTTCGGTAAAAATCCGGAAAAACAAAACAGAACCTGGGAAATTCCTAAAACCATACAAAACAGGCAAATTGCTGGTTACGAAGGATTGGTGACTGATTTTGTCGATTCGTTGGGATACGAAGTAATTGTTATTCGTGGTCTTCGTAACTCTACTGATTTTCAGTACGAACAAAATCAATATCGTTACATTCAGGAACTGAAACCAAAGGTTAAAATTGTGAGCGTTTTCTGCGACAAGGAATACGAACACATCAGCTCATCGGGTATTCGTACCCTCGAAAAATACAACAAACACAAACATTATTTACTCGATTAATTATGCTAAACAGAACAGAAGCTCCAGCTTTTAATACCATTGATAAAATTGACATCATTCAGGCAAACAAGCAAATTTTGGATAACGGCATTGAAGTGTTTACTGTAAGTGCAGGCAGTCAAGAGTTAAGCCGCATTGAATTTATATTTAAAGCAGGAATGTATTACCAAAATTCTCCATTGATTGCATCTTGTGCAAATAACATGGCTGAAATGGGAACAAGCAAGAGAACAGCCGATGAAATTTCCGATGGGATAGATTTTTATGGTTCTTTTTTTGAATGTGGTGCCGAACAGGATTACGCTCATTTTACAGTGTTCAGTTTAAATAAGTATTTAGATGAAACGCTTGAGTTTACTGAGGACATCATGAAAAATCCTGTTTTCCCAAAGCATGAATTTGATATCATGCTTAGCAACAGAAAACAAAAACACATTGTGAATTCAAAAAAAGTGAATATGCTTGTTCGCCGTGAGTTCAACAAATTAATTTTCGGTGCTCAACATCCTTATGGTGTTGAGGTGCATGACAATCATTATGATGAATTGCAATTACAAAGTGTCATCGATTTTTATCAATCGCATTACCACTCCGGAAACTGCACCATCATTGCTTCCGGAAAACTGCCCGAAAATTTAATTGCTGTTTTAAACAAACGATTTGGAAAAAATTCCTGGGGCAATTTGCAGCAAGTAAAAAAGGATTTTATTCCTTTTCAAACTACAACTCAACAAAAAAATTTAATTGTAAAAGACGATGCTATTCAATCTGCTATTCGTATTGGCAGACCATTGTTCAATAGAACGCATGCTGATTATTTTAAATTCCAGGTTTTGAATACTGCATTGGGCGGATACTTTGGTTCAAGATTGATGGCAAATATCAGAGAGGATAAAGGTTATACTTATGGTATCGGTTCTGGCCTTGGCAATTTAATCAGAGGTGGTTTCTTTTTCATCTCTACCGAAGTGGGTGTGGATGTTACCAAAAAAACATTGGATGAAATTTACAAGGAACTTGCCTTGCTTAGAGAAGAACTCATAAGCGAGGATGAATTGGAATTGATAAAAAATTACATGCTTGGGCAGTTTTTAAGAACGGTGGAGGGTCCATTTGCGCTGGCTGATAAATTCAAAGTCATTTGGGAATTTGGCCTTACTTACGATTACTTCGATAACTATTTTAATCAGGTTAAATCTGTTCAACCCATTGAGCTAAATCAATTGGCAAAAACTTATTTTCAGGAGAAAGATATGATTGAGTGTGTAGTAGGTAAGATGTAATTTTTTTAATCTATTACAATTTGTTCATTACAACAAAATCATACTTGGTTCAATACAAATTTTTTTAATGTGAAGTAAACTAAGCTGCATCACATACTCAGGAAACTTTGTAAATATTCCATGATTTAAATCATACTCCCGCCAAAATTGTTTTTTATACTCAACCGGTAAAAAACAATATTTCTCTGACGGGTAAATGTATTGTAAATCGCCTTTCATTACTCTGAACTGCACAAATTGCCCTTTTAAATTTTTACCATTATCTGTAATAATTTCTGCATTTGAAAAATGAGGATTGGCGAGGTTGTAAGGTTGAAATATTTTTTCAGTTACTAGATTCATAAATAAATTAATGTGATTTTTCTAATTCTTGTTCTTTTAATAGTTCAATAACTTTTTCATTACTTACCTGAGTAAAATCATCATAAAATTGTCCTACACCATGAAAATCCGGCGGTATTTGAAGGCATATTAATTCATCAACTAATTCTTCAATTTGCAATGCAGTATTTTTGGGAGATACTGGGATGGCAACAATAATTTTTTTTGGCTTACGTCTTTTAATTGTATGAATACTTGCTATTAAAGTGTTACCAGTTGCTACACCATCATCAACAAGTATCACAATTTTTCCTTTAACATCAGTGAGATTTTTTTTTCCCATGAAAAGAGAAAGTTTTTGAGATAATTCTTCTGATATTTTTTTTGATCGTTCCTGAATATATTCCTCTGAAACACCTTTTAATCTTGGATTAATAGTTACACCATGTAAAGTAACTGAACCAATAGCAAATTCAGGATTTATAGGGTGCCCAATTTTTTTGGATAATTCAATTTCAAGTGGAAGTTGCAAGCGTTTTGCAATTATAGAAGCCACTGGAACTCCACCTCTTGGAATGGCAATTACAATAGTGTTTGTACCTTTATAAGAAATTAATTTTTTAGCTAGTAATTTACCTGCCTCATCTCTGTTTCTAAACTTCATTTTTTATAGTTTTTATTTTAAATCAAATATTTTTTAAACCAACTAGTCGCTAAAAAAGAAACTTCTTCCAATGCTCCTTTTTCCTCAAATAAATGGCTCGCTTCTGGAATTATTTCTAATCGTCTTTTACAGTTCATCTGCTCAAAAACACGTTGATTCATGAATAGCACATCATGATCTAACTCACCAACAATAAATAAGGTAGGGATACTTAATTTTTTTGCTGAATCAATAGCTAAATCTGTTCTTCCTCCTCTTGAAACAACAGCTTTTACATGAAATTGGAATCTTTCAGCAGCACGAAGTGCGGATGCTGCTCCAGTACTTGCACCAAATAAACCAATTTTCATTTTTTTGGTTTCATCATCTTGTTTAAAGTGTTCGATTACATCAACCAATCTTTCTGTTAATAAATTAATATTGAAACGGTTTGCAATAAATGCTTCTTCATGTACAGATAATAGATCAAATAAATAAGTGGCAATATTGTTTTTTTGTAACTGTTCAGCAACATAAATATTGCGTTTACTTAATCGACTGCTGCCACTACCATGAGAAAAAATAACTAATTGAGTAGCCAAATCGGGTATAACTAGTTCACCCTCTAATTTTTTTCCATCAACATTAATTGGGTATGATGATGAATTTATTTGCAGTTGCGTTTCTATTACTTCCATTTTTATAAATTCTCTTCAAAAGTATTTATGAATAACATCGCTTAAAATGTTGTATTAAATAGTTCATGATGATTAATTGCATGGAAGTAATTTGAGTTGACATATAATTTTTAGATTAAAAAAAATGAGAACAATTACTCATCACTTATCTTCGATTGATATTGAAGAAATAAAAGACATTATTCGAAACAATTCTCAAAAAGTTGAAACAAATAATGATTTAGATGGCTTCATTGAATTAGTTGGAAACTCACGATTTGTTCTTTTGGT
>CAZTCG010000022.1:0-5695 GCA_964612005.1 uncultured Flavobacteriaceae bacterium
TACATCTAATAATGAACTCCTAGTTAACTGAACAATTACGGCTAAAGGTCTCATGATGATCATCATGAGGAAAGTTTTGTGAGTAAATATATTTTTAGTTTAGATCACAAAACAATATCTCGACAGTTTTTAATTACGGCTGTAATTATGGCTGTAATTGCTATGATGATGTCTATCATTTTCAGGATGCAATTAGCATGGCCTGGAGAAAAGTTTGCTTTTGTAAATGCATTATTAGGTGATAAGTGGGGTAAAGATGGCTTATTAGATCCTAATATGTATTTGGCTTTAGTTACTATTCATGGTACCATCATGGTATTCTTTGTGTTAACAGGTGGATTAAGTGGAACATTTGCTAATCTTTTAATACCATACCAATTAGGCGCTAGAGATATGGCTTCTGGTTTTTTAAACATGTTGTCATATTGGTTTTTCTTTGTTTCAAGTGCAATTATGGTAGGTTCTTTATTCGTAGAAGATGGTCCAGCTTCTGGTGGTTGGACGATTTATCCTCCACTATCAGCATTACCTGAAGCAATGCCTGGTTCTAAGTTAGGGATGACATTATGGTTGATCTCAATGAGTTTATTTATTGTATCATCTTTATTAGGCGGTTTAAATTACATTGTAACAATTGTAAATCTTCGTACAAAAGGTATGAAAATGACAAGAATGCCTCTTACAATTTGGGCATTATTGATTACTGCAATTTTAGGTGTATTATCTTTCCCTGTTCTTTTGTCTTGCGCTTTATTGTTAATTTTTGACAGAAGTATGGGAACTAGTTTTTACTTATCCGATATCTACATTGGCGGACGTCCTTTAGATCAGGTTGGTGGAAGTCCAATACTGTTTGAGCATTTATTTTGGTTCTTAGGTCACCCTGAGGTTTATATCGTATTATTACCTGCTTTAGGAATTACATCTGAGATTATTGCAACAAATTCACGTAAACCAATTTTTGGATACCGTGCGATGATTGGTTCTATGTTAGCAATTGGTTTCTTGTCGTTCATTGTTTGGGGGCATCACATGTACATGACTGGTATGAATCCATTTTTGGGTTCTGTATTTGTATTTACAACTTTATTGATTGCTATTCCTTCTGCAGTAAAGGCATTCAACTACATCACAACTTTATGGAAAGGAAATATACAATACACTCCTGCAATGCTATTCTCTATAGGTTTAGTATCATCATTCGTAACCGGTGGTGTTACAGGAATTATCCTTGCAGATTCTACTTTAGATATTACAGTTCATGATACTTATTTTGTTGTTGCCCATTTCCATATTGTAATGGGATTATCTGCAATCTTCGGAATGTTTGCTGGAGTTTACCATTGGTTCCCTAAAATGTTCTTACGAATGATGAATAAGAAAATGGGATATTTACATTTCTGGATTACATTTATCGGTGCTTATGGAGTATTCTTCCCTATGCATTTCTTAGGAATGAGCGGTGTTCCACGTCGTTATTACACAAACAGTAATTTCCCAATTTTTGATAACCTTGGAGATATCAATCAATTTGTAACTGTTGCCGCTATTATTGCAGCATTAGGACAATTAATATTTCTAATCAACTTCTTCTATAGTATGTTCAGAGGTCCTAAAGCACCTCAAAATCCTTGGAATTCGAATACATTGGAGTGGACTTCACCTGTTGGCAGACATGTTCATGGTAACTGGGATGGTCCTTTACCTGTTGTTCATCGTTGGGCTTACGATTACAGTAAACCAGGTGCAGAAAATGATTTTATCCCACAAACAGTTCCATTAAAAGAGGGTGAACATGATGGTGGAGATCACTAATGAATTAAAAAAGACTACTTAGGTAGTCTTTTTTTATGCTTATATTTTTTAGTTTAGCCTTTTAAATTGTATGTGGTTGAAAATTAAAACGTGTATTTGTTTTCTGTTTATTTATATGCTTTTTCAAAAAGCTTATTCTCAGCAACAATTTCCTCAGGTAGATAATTTTATTGCAAAAGTTTTAAATAATGCTACTGTAAGGCTTGATATTACCTTCAGTAGCAGTATTCAATTAGTTAATGGTTTTGAAATACAACGATCTTTAGATTCAACTTTTGGATATGTTTCTGTTTACACATATTTTGGGGCAGTTGGAGGTAATACATCACTCGATTTTTTTTACGAGGATTATCCACCCGATCCAACTAAAATCTATTTTTACAGAGTTCGTTTTTCAAATGGTTCTTTTTCTAGAATTTTGAAAGTAAACATGGCCGAAGTATTTGGTGAGTACAAAATTATACCACACCCTTTAATTGATTTTTCCAGATTAGAATTTGTTTATTTGTATGGACAACAATGGATTTTGGAAATTGCAGATCCAAAGGGTTATTTTGTTTTAAGAGATGAATATGTTAAAACCGGTTCATACTCTTTGCCAAGAAATCTATTTAATTCAAATGGTATTTATTTTTTTAGAATTTATTTAAGCGATGGTTCTAAATTAATAACAGGAAAAATTGTTGTTATGTAATTTTATTTGTGGCCCCGAGAGGATTCGAACCTCCAACCCTCAGAATCGGAATCTGATATTCTATCCAGTTGAACTACGGGACCAGTTATGAAAATTTAATTGTGGTTAATATTATTTTGTTGTTTAATTTCTATTTATTTTACCGAATCGTATAAGCTTTTAATTTTCTCTTTGGTTAATTTAGTTTTGTTTAGTTTGTTTTCCAATACTTCTGTGTTTTTATTTTCAGTTTTTGCTTTTGATAATTCATCAGTATAGGTAGTTTCTAATTCTTTATATCTTGTAAGCATAGATTTTAAAGCACGTTGAGCAAATGTTTTAACGTATGGATTTGATTCGTTTTTTGCTGTTTCTTTAAAGTATTCAGCTCCTAAAATGACATTTTCATCCGTACAGCGTTTTAAAAACGTACCATATAAATTCATGTAACCAAAACGTTCGAAACCGCTGAATTCATCTTTAATTGAATTGAAATATACATGGTTTTCATCCGATCCGTGTTTAGAATATAAATCCATTAAAGCATAACGTACACTATTTGCTTTTTCGTTTTCATATTGTTTAGCTAATTTTAATGTTGCTTCCGGATTACTTTTAGCCATTGCCATTAAAGCAGATCCCATCACAGCATAAGAGGAATCACTCAACTTACTTTGATAAATCATATTTAAATCTTCACCTGTATAGTTTTTTGAAAGGAAATCAATTGCTTCGGCTCTGACTAATGTTTTTGAATCACTGTTCGCTATTTGAATAAATAATGGTTTTAATTCATTTTCTTTTTTAGATGCAATATTATTTAAAATTGAAATGGCTTTTAATCGATGTCCATACCAATTATCTTTTAAAGCAGAAACAACCGTTTCGTATACACCAGGTTCTTCTAAGTTTGAACGAAAAGCTTCTAAGGCATCATTTCTATCTAAAAACAAAGGGGCATTTTTATACTGATAGATGAAATCTTTAATGCTCTTGTCTTCATTGATGACAGCCAATAATTGTTTTTCAGCATCAAAGTTTACAAATGCAGGAGCTGATTCCAGTCTAAAATTAAATTCTTGATTAACACTGGTGATGATTATTTTTTCACGCTGTATTTTTTTTGTTAATCCTTCTCCAAAATAGAAATCTACAAACAATGGTAATTTATATAGTGGAGTAGCAGCTAAATCCTGAGTTTGTTTTGTGGTTAATCGTAATGTCTTAATAGAATCAATATAGGTGTATTTTACATCTAAATCCGGATGTCCTTTTGCCAAAAACCATTGGTTAAAAAACCAGTTTAAATCCTCACCCGTAACCTCTTCAAATGCCAAACGCAATTCATGTATTTCAACAGTTTTAAATTTATTTTTTTCAAGGTATAGTTTCAGCGAACTAAAAAAAGCATCGTCTCCAACATACTTTCTTAGCATGTGTAAAATTTGACCGCCTTTATTATAACTATGCGCATCAAACATGTCTTCTCTGTTTTCAACATCAAAACGGATCATGTCTTTTTTAGTTTGTGCTGCTTCCGCAAAATATCCCATTCTACTATTAAAACTGTGCGCATCAGCGGCATCTAAGCCGTATTTATATTCTTCCCACAAGTATTCACCGTAAGTGGCAAATGATTCATTTAAAGGTAAATTGCTCCAGCTTTCACAGGTAACTAAATCGCCAAACCATTGATGAAATAATTCGTGCGATATAACATCTTCACCGTTGCTACCATCAATTAATTCTCGTTTGGTTTGGTAAACAAAATCTCCATGCAGTGTTGCGCTTGTATTTTCCATGGCTCCCGATACGTAATCGCGGGCAACTATTTGCGCATATTTTGGCCACGCATACGGAACACCTAATTTTGATGAGAAAAAATTAATCATTTCAGGTGTGTTACCAAATATTGCTTTCACATGTGGTTCAAATTCCTTTTCTACGTAGTAGCTAATTTCTTTACCATTCCAGGGTTTATCAATCACTTTTTTAAATTCACCAATTCCCATCATCACTAAATAAGGGGCGTGTGGCATATCCATTTTCCAGTGATCTGTTCGAGTACCATTTGCATTTTTAGTTTGAGTAACTAAAACACCATTTGATAGGGTAGTGTATTTGTCATCAACAGTGATTAAAATTTCTTCTGTCATGCGCTCGTTGGGTTTATCAATAGTAGGAAACCAAACAGAGTTGCTTTGCGTTTCTCCTTGTGTCCAAATTTGAGGCATTTTGTTTTTTTCTTCTCCTTTTGGATTGATGAAGTATAACCCTTTATCGCTTTGTATTGCTGCGCTTCCTCCGGTTTTTAAATCGTTTGGTTTTGATTTGTAATCAATGAAAACAGTATATTTTTCATTGCGAGTGTAAGTTTTATCTAATTGTATTTTTATGGAATCGTTTTCGTATTTGTAATTTAAATCGGTATACAATTTATCTTTTACTAATTGCACTTTATTAATTTCCATTCCTCTTGCATCGAGGAAAAGTTTATTGGTAGCATAAAAATGAGGTTTGATATCAATGGTTGCTTTACCGAGCAGCCAGGCATTTTGCCAATCAAAACTAACTTCTAGTTTAGTATGCAGTATGTCATTTAAGCGAGTTTCGGAAGCGCGATAAGTTTTAACTTCCTGCTCGGGTGTAACCGGTTGCTCGAAATTAGCAACAGAATCTAATTGTGCTGTATTAATGATGCTTGCTTCTTCTTGTTGGACTTTTTTGCTTTTGCATGCTATTAGTAATGCTGCAAAAACTGTTGCGGATATAAGTGTGTTTTTCATTTAAAATTTAAAAGAAACAAAGGTGCAATTTTTTTTCTTTTTACAATTAAAAATTGGATAATCGGTAAGATTAGTATTAAGATATTGGTAAGGGTGCTTTTTAGAAATTTAAAAAACAAAATAAAACACTATTTTTGAATACATAAAAATTTAAAATTGATGTAGAAAAAAATACTGCCTTTATGGCTGACATATAAAATTAGCGTTTGCTATAATTTTGCATTCTAAACCGACCAAGTTTTCATAACCAAGCAAAAAGTATAGACAAATGTTCACGCAAAGCGTGGGCGTTTTATACTTTGCTTGGTGGCTCTTGGTCGGGCCAAGAATGCAAGTAGTAACTGTCCCACGCTGATTTTTTTTAATACAATTAACTCTACTGCGGGGCAGAGTGGAACAAAACAAACAACAATGAAAAAAG
>CAZTCG010000022.1:5705-12123 GCA_964612005.1 uncultured Flavobacteriaceae bacterium
TAGCTACACTAAGTTTAGCAACTGCAACAATTGCACAAACAGTTCCTTCTTATGTTCCCACAAATGGCCTTGTTGGTTGGTGGCCGTTTAATGGAAACGCTAATGATGAAAGTGGGAATAACAACAACGGAACAGTAAATGGTGCTACATTGACAAGTGATAGAAATGGTAATGCAGGCAAAGCTTATAGTTTTGATGGAATTAGTAATTATATTGATATTGGGGATCCAACAAATAACTTATTCGACTTTTTTGGTGCTAATTTTACAATTAGCGCTTGGGTTAGCACGATTTCTAATCAATTAGATGGTCCAATCGTGACAAAGCAAAGTTTAGGAGTTATACCTAATGTGTCTGGGGATTATAATATGGATATAGTAAATGGTAAAGGCCGTTTTGCAATGGGCATGGGAAACGGAACAGGTGCAGCTAGATTATCGCAAAATCAAATCAATAATGGCATTTGGCATAATATTGTAGCTATTTATAAGTCAAATAATATTGATATTTATATTGATGGTGTATTAGAAAATGGCATTTATGGTGGAGAAAATGTTTATCCAAGTACTCTTGCTAACTCTATTGAACGATTAAAATTTGGTAAAGGATGGACTTATTATTATAATGGTCTAATAGACGACATCGGTATCTGGAACCGAGCACTAAACCAACAAGAAATTACAGATTTGTATAATGCAGTAAATTGTAATTTAAGTATTACACCACAAACCAACAGCTTACAAATTGGCAACACCGCAACTTTTAACGCAACTACTTCTGATGTTAATCCAAACTATGTTTGGCAAAGTGATTTTGGACAAGGGTTTCAAACGCTTAATAATTATGGTAACTATTCTGGTGTAAATACAAATACACTTTCAATAACAAATGTTCAATTGGCAAATCACAATCAGCCAATACGTGCCATTTCAACATCCGGTAATTGTATAGATACTTCAAATGTAGCTTACATTAATATTGCAGATACATGTATTACTACGGTATACGATACGGTAACAACTTATATCAGCGTTACCGATACCTTATTTATTAATGTAAACACAGTTGGTTTAAACAACACTACCATTATTAATACCATTAAAGTATTTCCTAATCCGGCCAACTCCCATTTAAATTTAGATTTTGGTAATTTCACTAACCTAAATGGTTATAGCATTAAAATTTACAATTCACTTTCACAGATAATTTATAATCAAGCCATCACACAACAATCAGAAACCATCGATTTGAGCACCTTTGGCGGCAATGGCATTTATTTCTTGCATGTTATCAATGCGCAGAATAATACGGTTGAGATCAGGAAGATTGTGTTGCAGTAGACCTCACCTCCTTACTCCTCTCCGAAGGAGAGGAGCGATTAACTTCGTTAATTTTTAATTATACGACATCAAACTCCCTCTCCCTCGGAGAGGGCTGGGGCGAGGTCAAAGCAGATGCTTCCTTCGTCAGCATGACAATCTAAAAAAAATCGAAATTTTTGATTTTAGAAATTAGAATTTTTGGAACAATTCCCAAGATTATTTTTTTACCTTGAAAGTAAATTACGTTTGATGAGGTATGATTTTAAAACTTGCTCAAATCCTTTATTGATATCAGCTTCAATAAAATCAATTTTATATTGAGCGCATTTAAGTTTTATGTCTTCATACACTTTTGTTATGGCTTCAATATAGTTTTGTTTTACTTCGGAGGCATTTAATTTTAATTCTTCGCCGCTTTCCATATCGATGAATTTATAGGGTCTGTTTTCGAAGTTAAAATCAAATTCTTTTTCTTTGTCGGTAACATGAAATAAAATGACTTCATGTTTTTTGTGTTTGAGATGTTGCAAGGCAGAAAACAATGATTCGTTGTTTTCGGAATTTTCAAACATATCACTAAATATAACAACAAGTGAACGTTTGTGAATAGTTTCTGCAATCTGATGAAGTGCTTCGCTGATGTTAGATGTTTTAAGTTGTTCGGGATTAAACTCAGCCAATAATTTTTCCAGCTCGGTATAAATAAGTTTTAAATGAACCTGCCCCGAACGAGCATTAAAGTGTTTCTGAATTTCCTGATTAAATAAAGTTAATCCAACGGCATCCCGTTGTTTTTTGAAAAGCTCGATTAAACATGCCGCTGATTTTACCGAGAATCCAATTTTATTTTCCTGTTCGTTTTTTTTTGAATTTAACTCAAAAGGAAAATTCATGGAAGAAGATGTATCAATAATAATTTGGCAACGTAAATTGGTTTCTTCTTCATAACGTTTTACAAAAAGTTTTTCGGTTCGTGCAAATAATTTCCAATCGATATGCCTTGTTGATTCGCCTTTGTTATATAAACGATGTTCGGCAAACTCTACAGAAAAACCATGAAACGGACTTTTATGTAATCCGGTAATAAAACCTTCTACAACTTGTTTTGCGAAAAACTCAAGTTTTGAAAATTGTTGTATGTTCTGTGAATGAAACGAATTCATGGAAATAAAAAAGCCATTTTGGATATACTAATTAAAACAAAATGGCTTTTAAAAAATAAAATTAAAGTTGTGCTTCAATTTTTGCAGCTAATACATTTTTAGGAGCTGCGCCAACATGCTTGTCAACAATTTGACCGTTTTTAAAAATTAATAAAGTAGGAATATTTCTGATTCCGTAATTTGCAGAAATCCCCGAATTGTGATCAACATTTACTTTTCCAACAACTGCTTTGCCATCAAAATCTTTTGAAAGTTCTTCTACAATTGGTCCAACCATACGGCATGGTCCGCACCATTCTGCCCAAAAATCTACTAATACCGGTTTGTCGGATTTTAAAACTAATTCTTCAAAATTGCTGTCTGTAATTTCTAATGCCATGTTTGTGTTTTTTTAATTTTCGATAAATATACAATCTTAAAAAATAAGGAATTTGTTGAATGATGTTAATTTTCTCACAAAAAACAAAACGATTGTTTAAAAAGTACACCTATTTTTCATTTACATTATTAATTTATCAATCGAAAATTAATTTACATTTGGTAGTTCTTAAAATCAATCATGAATAAAACAGTTTTAATTACAGGCAGTTCAAGCGGAATAGGTTTAGGTATTGCAACTGAGTTTGCAAAAGCAAAATACAATATTGTATTTAATGGATTAGAAGTCAATGGACCCGAAATTGCCGAGAATATAGGCAAGCAATATGGGGTGTTAACTCAATTTTCAAATGCAAATATGCTGAAGCCAGATGAAATCAAAAAAATGGTGGATGATGCTATATTAAAATTTGGAAAAATTGATGTTTTGGTATGTAATGCAGGAATTCAATATGTTTCTCCGGTTGAGGAATTTCCGGCTGAAAAATGGGATGCCATTATTGGAATAAATCTGTCTTCTGCTTTTCATTTAAGTAAAGCTGTTTGGCCTACCATGAAAGCTCAAAAATTTGGCAGAATTATTAATATCGCCTCTGCTCACGGACTGGTTGCTTCCGAATTTAAATCAGCTTACGTAGCTGCAAAACATGGTGTTGTAGGTTTAACTAAGGTTTTAGGTTTGGAAGGCGCTCCTTATAACATAACTTGTAATGCAATTTGTCCAGGTTATGTAAAAACACCTTTGGTTGAGAAACAAATTGCAGATCAGGCAAAAGCACATAACATGAGTGAGGACGAAGTGGTAAGTAAAGTGATGCTTTACAAACAAGCCATTAAACAATTTGTATCTGTTGAAACATTAGGTAAACTAGCTTTGTTTTTAGCAAGTGATGAAGCATCAACAATTACAGGTACGGCCATGCCTGTTGATGGTGGATGGAATGCCCAGTAAATTTAAAAGGAAAGTTTACTCTTTTTCGTAATTGGTGGAAGCGATAAGCGAACCGTTTTCATCCCAACTTGACCAAAGACTGTATTTTTGACCATTTTGGTAAGAGAATTCAAAACGTTTGTTTCCCTTTTCGTCCCATATGATCCATTTTCCATCTTTTAGTCCATTATTATAATTGCCTTCTGCAATTTTATTTCCGTTTTCATCATATCTTATCCATGATCCATGGCGTTGACCATCTAAAAAACTACCTGTTTCTTTTATTTTACCATTATTATAATAATAGGTAACATCTCCAAATAATTTTTTGGAAGTAGATGAACTTTCGTTTAAAGCGTTGATTTTTGATTTGTCTGAACTTACTTTTTGTAAATCTTGAGATTCAATTTGCTGCGCAGATAACATTGATACTGAAATGCTAAGAACTGCTGTTAAAAATAAGTTTTTCATAGCTGTAAATTTTATTTAACTCTAAATTAAGCTAAATAAAACCATTTGGTAATGAAAATTACACTTCCGCTTAACAATAAATTTACAATGGAAATTATTGCATGATTACTTTAAATTCTAATCTTCTGTTTTTAGCATGCTCGTCTTCAGAACAGGTTATGCCATTGGCACACTTATTCAAAAGTTTTTTTTCACCATATCCAATAGCGGTTATTCTATTACGATCAATACCTTTTGAAACAAAATAATTTAATGCGCTTTGTGCTCTTTTTTCAGAGAGTTTTAAGTTTAGCTCATCGCTTCCTTTACTATCACTGTGCGCTCCAATTTCAATTTTAATAGCAGGATTATTTTTTAATGTAAAAGCAATTTTATCAAGTGTTTGTTTAGATGCCTGTAAGATATCAGCTTTCCCTGATTCAAAATAAATATTTTCCATTATTGTAATTGGTGCTTTAGGGTTATTTTTTGAAACCTGATAAGATAAATTCATCCAAGGATCATGTAAATAAATTTCTTGTAGCATAGCTAAATCTCCTTGTAATAATTTATACTCAAATATTTCTTTGTCTTTAACGCTTATGTATTTTACTATTGATCCATTTTTGTCATATATAATAATACTCTTGTAGCTATTTACAATTGATGTGTCTTTTATTTTGAAATAAAACTGATCAGAGTAGGGGATATACTTGAATTTAAATTCACCATCTTTTCCAGACAACGTGGAGTCAATAATGTTTTTATCTTTATTAAGTAAATAGAGTTTTAAATTTTCAATTGCATTGGTAGTTTTGTCGCCTGCAATTTTACCATTTAAGTCCATTCTTAATTTACTATCATCTACAATCATTTCATAAAAGGTTTTAGAATCGTTCACTAAAAATTTATATTGAAATTTACCTTTTACAAGACTATCTTTTGCATTAACTAAAACATCTTTAACGGTGTATAATTTTAATTTGTTGTTTGTACTTAATTCGGTATCTCCCTCATCAATTGCAATGATATAGTTTTTATCCATTGGTAATTTGGTAAATAAAAATTCACCAAATTGGTTGGTCCTTACTTTTTCAATAATCTCATGATCTTCTGTCATCAAGTAAATAAACTTATTGGCTAATAATTTGTTTTCACCATTCTCTTCTACACCAATTTTACCTGCTAAAAAGGTTGTAAAATTATCTCTGATTAATTTTTCAAATAGTTTATTTTTTGGATTAGAACTGAACTCGGCTTTTTGATTATTGGTTTTAGTTTCATCTGCAACTTTTTCTGTTTCATAATTGGTTAGCATTATCTTGTCAGTATTAGCTGTAGTAGTATTATCAACCTTAATGCGAGACGCATTTTTAATATTAACCGCGGGAAAACAAAACACACCAAGTTTATTTGTTACCGTACTATATACTTCATGTTGTAAAGTATCAAATATGCTTACTTTTACTCCTGAAAATGGAGTGTGTCCTTCTTCAGAATGGAGCACTTTACCAACTAGCTGATATTGTTTTGTTGAAGCAGGTGTAGTTAATTTAGTTTCAATTTCTTTTTTTTCTTTTGTGGTAGTATTAGCAGTTTGTTGAGGTGGAATTTCTTTATTTAATTCTTTATAAAAATTAGTAATATAAAGTGGATCGTCAATAAATCTTGAATTACCGTCAAAAAATACTTTTGTTATTGGCTTTTCAAAAACTTTTAGGTTTAACTCTTTTTGATCGAAATCAAAAAATGGAACTCTGATTTCAAATTTTATATTATAATCTTGTTTGTCTTCAGGCACAGAGCCATTAACTAATGCATACATTTTGCAAAACCCCTGCTTTTCAAAGTTGATAGTATAGTTGTGATTAAAAGTTAGTTTAACAAGAAAAAAACCTTTGTAGTCAGTTTTAGTTTGGGTAACAATTTTTTCATTTTCAATTACTATAACATTTGCTCCTTCTAAAGGTTCATTATCATAAGTTGCATAACCAGTAAACTTTAAAAATTGAGAGAAAGAGTTTGTGTTAAATAAGAATAGGAAAGATATTAAAATGATAAAATTTAATTTCATGATTGCTGTTAAAATAATTGTTAATCGTTAAGTTTTAAAACCGCCATAAATGCACTTTGCGGTATTTCTACATTTCCAACCTGACGCATACGTTTTTTAC
>CAZTCG010000023.1:0-7179 GCA_964612005.1 uncultured Flavobacteriaceae bacterium
TAACCCATCCCGGCTCATGCTCATCCAAATACGTGGTTGCCCCATTTGAAAAACTAGCAATACGCTAGTCATGGCAACAACAGCGGCAATTGAAACAATGAACAACATCCATTTAATGCCTTTCAGATTAAAAATTTCAGCAAGCGGATCAGAAACACCAAGTAAGTTGTAAGATACCATTCCGGTTAAAACAAGTGATAAAATAATATACACAACTGTACAAATTACCAATGAATAAATCATTCCTCTTGGCAAATCGCGTTGAGGATTTTTGCTTTCCTCTGCGAGGGTTGATACCGCATCAAAACCAATGTAAGCAAAGAACACAGCAGATACGCCTGCCATTACACCGCTAAATCCATTGGGCATAAAAGGCGTCCAATTATCAATATCAACATGAAACAATCCAACAATAATTACGAGCACAATAATTAAGAGTTTAATTAATACCATAATGTTGCTGAGGTTTTTCGATTCTTTTGTACCAACAAAAACCAATGCGGTAATTAGAATATTTATTGTAAAAGCAGGTAAATCAAAAATGATTTTCAATCCAGCAATTTCAGGAGCATTCTTCCAGGCAAGCACACCTTCATTTAAAGCATCTCCTGGGTTGAATTTGTTGAAAGCATCATGAGCAGCTTTGTAGTTAATCGTTAACCACTCGGGTATTGCTCCGGGTGGCAGTAGATTAGTGAAATAACCACTCCACGAAAATGCAATATAAATGTTACCAATAGAATATTCCATTAATAATGCCCAGCCAATAATCCAGGCAAACAACTCACCAAATGAAACATAAGCATAAGTATATGCGCTACCAGATGCTGGAACGCGTGCAGCAAATTCTGCATAACACATAGCAGTAAACCCACAAGCAATAGCACAAATAGCGTATAAAATAATTACCCCCGGTCCGCCATTAAAACAAGCGTTGCCAATAGCACTAAAAGTGCCGCCACCAATGATTGCAGCAATGCCAAAAAAAGTGAGATCTCTTACTGTTAATACTTTGTGTAGGCCTGTTCCGTGCTGTTCCAGTTCATCCTGCCGAATGGCAGTTGCCGGTTTTTTTCTGAACAAATTGGATAAACTCATATAAACAAAAGTAGGAATAATTAATTCCTATTTTATAAAAAACTATTGTTTATAGGTTTAATTTTTTAGTTGATACAATACAAGGGTTAATCAGATTATTTTAAAATTAATTTAGCCGTACTGATATGGTTATTGTTATTAACTAATCTCAAAAAATATAAACCTCTCGGATATTCTTTCATAGTTAAAGTTGCAGATGATTCATTTATTTTTAACCGAAGAACTTGTTCTCCAATTACATTAATCAAACTTAATTCATAATTTTCCTCGCCAAAATATTTCGGGAATTCAAGGTGTATTAAATCAGATGATGGGTTAGGGTAAATTTTCAAAACATTTTTTTCTATTGTTGTTTCAGCTATTGAAATTGCAGTATTTTTAATTACCCGTATAACATTATTGTCTCTGTCGCTTACATAAATGTTTCCTTCATGATCAATGGTCAGATCCTGAGGTAGTGAAAAACTTGCATTAGCACAAACTCCATCTTCATATCCGAATGTGCCGCTACCTGCAATTGTTGTTGTGGTTCCGTCTGGCCTTATTTTGCGTACTTTATTTCCAACTCCATCAACAACATATAATTCACCTTTGTAAAACTCAATACCTGCCGGACGATTAAATGTAGCTTGAGTACCAACACCATCGATACCACCTGCACTACCGTTACCTGCAAAAGTTGTTACATGGCCATTGCTTATCTTCCGGATTAAATTATTCATCAAATCACAAACAAACAAATTTCCTTGCAAATCAAAAGTTAAGTCACGTGGTCTGTGAAATTGTGATACAGACAATATACCATCAGCATTTCCGGCAACGCCATTTTCTCCTGCAAAAGTACTTACTATTCCATTTTTTATTTTTCGAATAGAGTGGTTTTCATAATCTGACACATAAATAAAACCTGAATCATCAACCACTAAACTTTTGGGTTGATAAAATTCGGCATTAGCCGCTAAACCATTTGCGATTCCAGGAAAACCAGTCCCTGCAACTGTAGTTACCATCCCGGAGGAAACTTCAATTTTTCTTATGGCATTATTTAAATTATCGGCTACATAAACGTAACCGTTTTTATAAAATGTTCCAGTTGGAGAGTAAAAACGAGCATTAGTGCCAACACCATCTGTAAATCCCGAACTTGTAGTTCCTGCAAACGTAGTAACTTGTCCTGTTGAAATATCTATTTTTCTAATGCAGTGATTTAGTGCATCTGCAAGGTAAATGGTTTTATCCCCGTCAAAAGAGAGACCATATGGAAAAAAATAACGAGCATTTTCAAGATTACCATTAAAATATCCCGAATTTGAAGTGCCGGAATAAGTCGATACATTTTCATATTGTGCTACAAGAAAACTTGAATAACAAAAAAGAAGAATAAGGTGGAAATATTTCATATTTATGACTTCGTTTTATGTAAAGTTATTATTTTCAACATAATTAACAAATAAATAAAACATCACTTCAAAACAAAAACTCTGTATTTTTGAGGCATGAATGAATTCGAAAATGTTAACTGTCTGGTTTGTGGTGAAAACAATTATCATAAGTATGCTGATAAAGGACAGTTTAACTTGCCAACTCATGTGGTCATCTGCAAACATTGTGGTTTTTCTTATCTCAACCCAAGATGGAGAAACGAAAGGTATAATGCCTTTTACAAAAATGAATACGATGATTATTATAGGCCTGAGGTAAAAAGTAAATATACCTATGATGTTTATTTGCCTATAAAAAATAATTTAAAACGCTTATTTAAATTCGGCTACTTAAAAAATCAACCGGAGAACATAATAGATATTGGTTGTGGCATGGGAGATTCATTGATTTACCTAAAACAACAGGTATTTAAAACTGCAAATTATTATGCTATAGAACCTTCTTCTTTTTGTCAAGAACATCTAAGTAAAAACGGCATCGATCTTTTATCAACTGATGTAAATGCAGAGTGGAGTAATGGAAATGAAAATAAGTTTGATGTGGTTATCATGCGTCATGTATTAGAACATTTCTTGGATCCGATAGCAGTTCTTAAAAAAGCAGCTTCCATTTTAAAAAAAGATGGACTATTGATAATAGCTGTTCCAAACGCAAAAAAACCAACTAAACGTTTGATTAAAAATTATTTTAGGGTAGTGCACGTAAGCTATTTTTCAAAAACATCGTTAACTAATGCATTAAGTTTATCCGGATTAAAATCAAGCGTTTTATTGGAGGGAGATGAGTTTGATGCGTATGAATTATTTTGTGTTGCACAGAAAACAAATGATGAATTATCTGTGAAGTTTGATAACGATGAATGTAAAAAACAAATTGAAGTTTATAATCAGATCAAAAAAATGGATTTCTATTACGATTTCAAAGCATGGGTTGGGAAACTGATTAATAAAGTTAAAAGCAACTAATGGGGTCGATTAAAAAACAAGGATTTTGGAACACATTCATTTCGTACTCAGGTATTTTAATTGGGTTCATTAATATTCTTGTTTTACAGCCTAAAATGTTAAGCGCAACAGAATTAGGCCTTACACGTATTTTATATTCTACTACAGTTTTATTTGGCACTTTGTTTCCCGTTGGTTTAAATTTTTTAACCATTAAATATTTTCCCGAATTTAAGAATGAAAAAAATAGGCACAATGGCTATTTGCCACTTTTACTTTTAATAAGTACCTGTAGTTTTTTGTTGTTCTCTGTATTCTTATTCTTGTCCAAAAATTATTTCATTGCAAAGTATAGCGATTCGCCACTTTTTGTCGATTATTTTTATTACATCTTTCCAATGACTTTTTTTATTGGGATTAATACTTTATTAATTGGGTATTCATCAGCCTTATTTAAGACTTCATTCCCCAGTTTTCTTAATGAAGTGTATATACGTTTGTTTGTAACTGCAATTACCTTATGTTATTTTTTTGAGTTTATTCCCTTTGAATGGTTCATGCGCTTGTTCTTGTTTTCCTACGGGACACAGTTACTGATGCTATTAATATATGTACATAAAACCGACGGCATTACATTAAAAATCAATTGGAGTTTTTTTAAAACTAAGGATGTTAAAGCCATGAGTTTTTATACGCTGCAATTAGCATTGGCCTCTGTTGCATCTATTGCCATAAGAAATATTGATACCATGTTGGTTGGAGGATATTTGGGGCTGGATGCAGTTGCAGTTTACACCATTGCTTTTACAATTGGTAGCATAATAGAAGCTCCGGTTAATGCATTAAGCCGTATTGCAGATTCTAAAATTGCCGACGCAATTACTCGAAATGATCAGCAATTAATAAAAACTGTTTACTATAAATCAGCAAAATTATTATCCATTGTAGGTGCTTTACTTTTCTTAGGAGTTATAGTTAATATACATGATTTATTATCGTTATTGCCGACGAAGTATCATGGCGGAGAAATTGTGGTTATCATTATTGCCACCAGTTCTTTTTTTAATATGGCATCCGGTGTAAATACATCGCTGATATATTTCTCACACCTTTATAAAAAAGGAACCTACCTGCTTTATTTAATGATATCAATTACGTTAGTGTTAAACATAATTTTAATTCCAATGTATGGAATTATTGGTGCTGCCATCGGTACAGGAATATCATTGCTTTTTTATAATGTATTTAAGTATTTATTAATTTATAAACACTTCTCTTTACAGCCTTTTTCAAGTTATATTTTTTATATCATTGGCTTATTTGCAAGTTGCCTGCTTGTAAATTCATTTTTACCCATATTGGAAAATCCCTTTTTAAATATGTTTTTACACTCTTCGGTTGTAGGATTAATTTATTGTTCAGGCGTGTTAGGATTTAAATTAATTCCCTTTAATTTAAAATTACTTAAATTCAATTAATGCAAAACAAGGTTTTAATAATTACCTATTATTGGCCGCCAAGCGGTGGTTCAGGCGTTCAGCGTTGGCTGAAGTTTGTAAAATACCTTCCGCATTTTGGCTACATTCCTCATGTGTATACTGTAGAAAACGGAGAATATCCTGTTATCGATAATTCGCTTGAAAAGGATATACCAAAAGAAGCTGTAATTATTAAAAAGCCAATTATAGAACCTTATGGTTTTTACAAAAAAATGCTGGGTCATAAAAAAAATAAAAAACTCGGACATGGGTTTGTAGGCGAAAGAAATAAAAGTGGTTTTAAAAAATTAGTTCATTCGTTTGCGCTTTGGGTAAGAGGCAATTTTTTTATTCCGGATGCGCGAGTATTATGGGTAAAGCCATCGGTTGATTTTTTAACGGAGTATGTTAAAACCAACAACATCACAACTATTATATCAACAGGTACACCACACAGTATGCATTTAATTGCGCAAGGCATTAAGCAGCGAACAGGTGTTAAATGGATTGCTGATTTTCGTGATCCCTGGACCGGAGTATATTATTTAAAAGACATGAAACTTTCTAAATCTTCTTTTCAAAAACATTTAAAATTAGAGAAAGAAGTGTTATTGAATTGTGATATAATAACTACAGTTGGAAATCATCTTGCTCAAAACCTTATTTCCTTAGTAAAGGAAAAAAATATAGCAGATAAAGTTGTTGTGTTACCTAATGGTTTCGATAGAGAAATTAATATAGAACAAAAGGTTGTTTTAGATAAAAAATTTTCCATCGTCTATATTGGTCTATTCTCTAAAGAACAAAATCATCCGGCTTACTGGAAAGCACTTAAAACGTGTGTTGATGATGACGCAGATTTTGCAAAAGACCTTGAACTAAAATGTGTAGGCAATATAGATCCTTCCATTGAAGATGCCATAACACAACATCAATTATTCAGCTATTATAATAAGATTGGTTTTGTAAGTCATGCTGAAGCTGAAAGCTATCAGCGAAGCGCACAGGTTTTATTGTTGTCCATCAATAATTATCCCGGTGCAAAAGAAATGCTTACCGGAAAATTGTTTGAGTATATTGCAAGTGGTCGGCCAATTTTGTGTTTGGGGCCTTCTGATGGCGATGCTGCTGCTGTTATTAATAATACATCAACCGGTGAAATTGCCGAATGGGATGATGTAGAAAAAATAAAAGCGATACTTAAAAAGTATTATGCCTTGTATAAATCAAATAGTTTAAAAGCACATCCAATTCATTTGGAAAAATATCACCGTAAAAATTTAACGCAGGAGCTGTGTAAGCTTTTGTAATTATAGTAATCTAAATGTTTTTGCTTTTCTTTTTATATAAGGTGGAATTTCCCTTTTAATAAAAAATAGTAGTAGGTTGAAGCATTCTATTACAAGCTGTTTTCAAATCAAACAGCTATCAATTAAAACGTTTTGTTTTTAGTTTCTCAGCAACTGCTAAAAATCAAAAATCATGTTCATTAAATTCTATTGCCTTTGATTTATCTCTAAAAAGACAAAAAATTTAACAGTTTTCATAATAGTTTAATTGCTATATTTTGTAGTTTTATAGTTGTTTTTTTGTAGCAATTAAATTTTAAAACACTTTATATGATTTCAAATTCATCCCCTCAATCGTCAAACCTTACTATTCATCAAGTTTCTGTTGCAACAACGGCAAAAATTCCAATGGCAGCATCGAGTATCAGTGCCGGTTTTCCTTCACCTGCCGATGATTTCCTGGATACGTCCATCGATTTAAATAAAATATGTATTAAAAATCCTGCTACTACATTTTTCGGGAGAGTAACTGGCAACTCAATGAAAGACGCTGGCATTCATCATGGTGATTTAATGATTATTGATAAAAGCATTAGTCCGAAAAATGGGGCCATTGCCGTATGTTATATTGACGGTGAGTTTACAGTTAAAACCATTAAGCTTGAGCAAGAATGCTGCTGGCTCATTCCTGCAAACCCTACTTATAAAGCAATGAAAATTACAAAAGACAATGATTTTATTATTTGGGGAATTGTTACACACGTTATTAAATCATTTTAATGTTTGCCCTGATTGATTGTAATAATTTTTATGCCAGCTGCGAACGTGTTTTTTCTCCCTCGTTAAATGGCAAACCCGTTGTTGTGCTATCCAACAACGATGGTTGTGTTATTGCTCGTAGCAACGAAGCAAAGTCTGCCGGAATCC
>CAZTCG010000023.1:7189-12011 GCA_964612005.1 uncultured Flavobacteriaceae bacterium
GGGTGCGCCTGCTTTTCAGTATCAACGTTTATTTGATGAAAAAAAAGTACATGTGTTTTCCGCCAACTTTGCACTTTATGGCGACATGAGTTCGCGCGTAATGTCGCTGCTGTCTCATTACTCACCGGATATGGAAATTTACAGCATCGATGAGGCTTTTTTAAAGTTAGTAGGTTACGAGCGGTTTAATTTTTCTGAAATAGGAAAAGACATGCGTCGAAAAGTTCTCCAGGGAACGGGAATTCCTATCAGTATTGGTTTTGCTCCAACTAAAGCACTTGCAAAAGTGGCCAATAAAATTGCAAAAAAGTTTACGGAGCAAACAGGTGGCGTTTATTTTATTAATACAGAAGCGGCTCGTATAAAAGCACTGAAATGGCTTCCTGTTGAAGATGTGTGGGGAATAGGAAGAAGACATGCCAAACGGTTAAACCTCATGGGCATTAAAAAAGCATACGACTTTACGCAACTCCCCGAAATATGGGTGAAAAAGCACATGTCGGTTGTTGGAGTGCGTTTACAAAAAGAACTACAAGGCATTTCTATTTTAGAACTGGAAGATATTAAACCAAAAAAACACATAGCAACAACACGCTCGTTTGAAGAGCACTACACCAAACTCTCGGACTTAACAGAACGCGTATCTACTTTTGCCGTGTGTTGCGCTGAAAAATTACGTAAACAGCAATCGCATTGCAATGCGGTCATGGTATTTGTACATACTAATGGTTTTCGGGCAGACCTCCCTCAGTACAGTAAAAACTGTGTGATACAACTTCCTTTTGCTACTAACTCAAGCATCGATCTTGTGCATTATGCCGTAAAAGGATTACAGGTTATTTTTAAAGAAGGCTATCACTATAAAAAAGCCGGAGTGATTGTGATGAATATTACACCCGAAGACATTTGTCAGACCAATCTTTTTCAGCAACCACATCCTAAACATCAGCTGCTGATGGAAGTTATTGATAAAATTAATCGCGTAAACGGAGCACAAAAAATAAAATTGGCTTGTCAGGATTTAGGTCGCACCTGGAAAATGCGACAGGAAAAATTATCGAAACGTTATACCACACGATTGGATGAGATAATTACCATACATTTGTAACATGTGTTTTCACTCTCAGCAAAGTAAATCAGCCACAGAACTTGAAAAACGTTTTAAGGCGAAAATTGAAAATCCTGACACGAAAAAATATAAGGGAATTTACAATGGATTCACCTACCCGGAAACACCAGTAATAACAGCTAATAATCCGGAGTGCATAAAATATTTCCATTGGGGTTTAATACCGGAATGGAGCAAAGACGAAGAAATTAGAGCCTACACCTTAAATGCACGAATTGAGAGCATAAAAGAAAAGCCATCTTTTAAAAATGTAATTCAAAATAGATGTTTGGTGATAAGCGATGGTTTTTATGAATGGCAGTGGCTGGATGAAAAAGGAAAGAAAAAACAAAAGTACCTTATCACGTTTAATGATCATTCCCTCTTTTGCTTTGCAGGTATATATTCCGTTTGGGTAAATAAAAATACAGGAGAAATAAAAAACACTTACAGTATTGTTACAACCGAAGCAAATAAGTTAATTAGTGAAATACACAATACTAAAAAGCGTATGCCCGTTATTCTTACGCCAGAAAGAGAAAGACAATGGCTAATGGGTGAGGAAGTAGAGCTTTTCAGGAATGAACAAGTTGATTTAAAAGCAGTACCTATTTAATTTTAAAGCTGCTGCTAAAAATTCCATTCATCATAAATATTAAAACGCGTATCAAAAAATTACTTATTTTCATTCCTTGAATTTTATAAATCATGAAAAAAATTAGTTTAATCGCATTACTTATTTCAATAAGTATAACAACTTTTACTTACGCACAAAAAGCAATTGCTAAACCAAGCGAGGCGAAATTAAATTACGAATCTGTTCCGAATGATCCGTTAAAAGCACGGATTTATACTTTAAAAAATGGTTTAAAAGTATACCTGAGTGTTTATAAAAATGAACCACGTATACAAACATTAATTGCAGTTAAAGCAGGAAGTAAAAACGATCCTGCCGACGCAACGGGTTTGGCACATTACCTTGAACATATGATGTTTAAAGGAACTGATAAATTCGGAACAAAGGATTTTCAAAAAGAAGAAGTGTTTTTAAAACAAATTGAAGCGTTGTATGAAGTTTACAGAAAAACTACTGATACCGAAAAACGTAAGAAAATTTATCGTGAAATTGATAGTGTTTCCGGCGTAGCTGCAACTTATGCCATCGCAAATGAATACGATAAAATGGCAGCTGCTTTAGGTTGTAAAAACACGAATGCATTTACTTCTGTTGAACAAACCGTTTACATCAACGATGTTCCTTCCAATCAATTGGAAAACTGGTTAACATTGGAAGCTGAGCGTTTTCAGAAAATTGTGTTACGATTATTTCATACAGAATTAGAAGCAGTGTATGAAGAAAAAAATCGTGGTTTGGATAGCGATGATAATCAAGCATGGGAAAAATTAATGGCTGCTGTTTTTCAAAAACACAATTACGGTCAGCAAACTACCATCGGGACGATTGATCATTTAAAAAACCCATCAATGACCGAAATCAATAATTATTTCAATAAATATTATGTTCCAAACAATGTAGCCATTTGTTTGAGTGGAGATTTAGATCCCGATCAAACCATTAAATGGATTGAAGCCAAGTTTGGTAATTGGCAACCTAAACCGGTTGAAGAATATAAATTCGAAACTGAAAAACCAATTGAAAAACCAATTACCATGGAAGTGTTTGGTCCAAAAGCAGAAAACATGATGATGGCATTTCGTTGTGGCGGGGCAAATTCTAAAGATGCTGATTTGGCCATGATGCTGAGTTATATTTTATCTAATGGCAAAGCCGGTTTGTTCGATTTAAATTTAAATCAATCTCAAAAAGTATTATCCAGCTATTCTTATTTTGAAAAAATGAAAGATTACAGCGTATTGCTTTTTGGCGGAGAACCTAAAGAAGGGCAAAAATTGGAAGACTTGGAAAAATTATTTTTAGAGCAATTGGATAAAGTAAAAAAAGGCGACTTCCCGGATTGGTTAATTGGAGCCATCATTAATGATGTTAAATATTCTGAAACCAAGCAAAATGAAAATAATTTTTCGCGAGGCATGAAAATGGCAAGCTCATTTACCTTTGGACAAGATTGGAGTTATGAGGTAAATCAAATCAGCAGATTGGAAAAAATCACCAAACAACAAATCATGGATTTTGCAAAACAAAATTTTAATTCCAATTATGCCATCGTTTACAAACGTACTGGTGAAAATAAAGATGTTCAAAAAGTAGAAAAACCAACGATCACTCCGGTTCCTGTAAATCGCGAAGAACAATCTCCATTTCTAAAAACGTTAGTAAATAATAAACCTGCACAAACTGAACCTGTGTTTTTAGATTTTAAAAAAGACATTACTCATTTCACGTGTAAATCAGGACTTCCTGTTTCTTGCTTAAAAAATACCGAAAACAAAACCTTCGACATATATTATGTTTTTGATATGGGATCTAACAACGATAAGTTGTTGCCTTTGGCTATTGATTACTTATATTACCTGGGCACATCCAAATACACCCCTGAACAAATACAGCAGGAGTTTTACAAATTAGGCGCAAGCTTTTCCGTTAATTCAGGTGCTGAGCAATCAAGCGTTAGCATGAATGGAATCAGCGAAAGTTTTGATAAGGCTTTAGATTTATTAGATCATTTAATTACTGATGCAAATTTGAATAATGAAGTATTGGAACAGTTGAAACAAGACAAACTAAAATCAAGAGAAGATGCCAAATTGGAGAAAAACATCATCCTTCGTTCGGGCATGTATAACTATGGTGTTTACGGACCAAAAAATCCGTTTACCAATGTGATGAGCGATGAGGAATTAAAAAATGTAAGAGCAGAAGACTTAATCAATAAAATTCATGAGTTGTTTGCTTACCCACACCGTGTTTTGTATTACGGAACAAAATCGAAAGAAGAATTAATGGCATCATTGGATAAATCACATAAACTTCCAGCTGCAAAAAAAGAAATCCCAAAATCAGCAGAGTTTAATGAACAAGCTACAGGCAATAACGTTTATGTTGTTGATTATGATATGAAGCAAGCAGAAATCATCATGCTTGGAAAAGGAGAGACATTCAGTGCAGAATTGGCGCCGGTTGTAAATTTATATAATGAGTACTTCGGTGGAAGCATGTCAGGCATTGTATTTCAGGAATTGCGTGAATCTAGAGCGCTTGCATATAGTGTTTCATCAAGCTATCGTTCGTTAGGAAAAAAGGGGAAACCATATTATTCCTATTCCTACATTGGTTCGCAAGCAGATAAGTTAGCTGAAGCATTGAGTGGCATGAACGAATTGTTAAATGATATGCCTCAATCGGATATTTCATTTAATAGCGCTAAAGACGCAATCATTTCCAAGTATAGATCTGAACGTATTACTAAAGCGGGGATATTATTCAACTTTGAGCAATCAAAAAAATTAGGCATTGATTACGACATCAGAAAAGTAATTTTTGATAAGGTAAAAGACATGCAATTTGCTGATGTGAAAAATTTCCAAAGCAAGAATATCAAATCTTTACCAAGTACTATTTTAGTTCTGGGTAAAAAAGATGCATTAGATATTAAAACCTTAGAAAAATACGGTAAAGTAACTTATCTTACTTTAAAAGAGATTTTTGGGTATTGATTCTCTGTATATAGTTGATAAATTAAAAGAGTTAAAGCAACTCTTTTAATTTACTCACTACAAAATCAATTTCTTCTT
>CAZTCG010000024.1:0-11872 GCA_964612005.1 uncultured Flavobacteriaceae bacterium
TAAAGAATTTCCACCATCTCCAAAAAGCCATTTATAACCGGTTTCTCCGGTAGCTAACTCATTAAATTGTGCAATTTGTCCGTAACAAATTGTATCATCAACTATACTAAAATCAGATGTAGGTAATGTGCCTGCCCTAATGCAGTTTTCGCATTCAAAAGTATCTCTGCATCCTGTTTGTGTTACTACAATTAAAGTTTGAGTAAAAATTCCAACTGTGTTATAAGTAGAATTTGTGTTTGGGTCATTTTCTGTTGAAGTGCTTCCATTCCCAAAGGTCCATTGATAACTTGTTATTGGATCTAAAGGACTTGTACTTGTACTTGCAAATGCAATGTTTAAAGGTATACATCCACTATCAGGCAATGCTTCAAAATTAGCCTCAGGACGTATTATTTGGATATAATTATTTCTCTTTAATGAATCAACACAAGCGCCACCGGCACTTCCAACTAATAATGTTACCGGATAAATTCCTGGACTTGTATACGTATGACTAGGATTTGCTTGCGTGGAAGTTCCACCATCACCAAAATTCCAACTAAATGTGTTACCTCCAACTGCTGAGTTAGTGAAATTAACATTAAATGGAACCGAACAACTTTGAGTAGTATTAGCAGAAAAATTAACCGTTGGAACCTGGCCCACATTAATATTACTAACTACTGTATCCGAACAACCGTTGGCATCTACAGCTATCATGGTAACAGGATAAGTTCCTGCAGTAGAAAATAGATGAGTTGGATTTAACGAACTGCTTGTTCCTCCATCACCAAAATTCCATGATGCAGAAACAGCAGCAGGAACAGATGCATCTGAAAAAGTTAATGTTCTTCCCGCACAAACACTTGCTGCCGGTGTTGTAAATGATGCAGCAATATTTTGAATAACAACTTTATCTTCCAGAGTAACTGTGTCTGTACAGCCTCCCTGAGAAATTATTAACGACACATCAAATGAACCAGATGTTGTGTATGTGTGTGAGGGATCTGATAAGACCGATGAGCTGCCGTCACCAAAAAGCCACCTGATTGATGCTTGAGCAGTATTGCCTGATGTATTTGTAAAACTTACCTGTAATGGAGGACTACACTTAAATGTTGGTAAGGCAGTAAACGATGGAGTTGGAAATGGGGTAATAGTAACATTTTTGGTAATAGAATTTGTACATCCATTTCCATCTGTAACTATTAAACTTGCAGGGTAAGTTCCGGCCGATGTATAAGCGTGACCGGCAGCACCAGTTGTAGTATTTTGAAAAGAACCATCACCAAAATCCCATGCCCAAGTACTTATTGCGACGCCTCCAGGAGAAATGGTTGTTTGATCTGTAAATAATACATTTTGGCCAGCACAAGAAGGATTTGGATTAATGTTAAAATTTGGAGTAGGTTTATTATAGACGGTTATAACTTTAGTTTTAGTTGAAATTGTTGATCCATTTGAAATAGCAAGTTGAACAGTGTATACACCCGGGTTTGAATATATAGCCTGTGGAGATTGTGTTGTTGAAGAATTACCATTTCCAAAAGTCCAGTTCCATGATGTAGGGCCACCAGTTGAATTATCATTAAATTGAACTACTAAAGGTGCGCATCCGCTACTCACTGAGGAGGTAAAATCAGCATTAAGCTGGGCATTAAGTTTGGCAGTTATAATAAAATAAAACACACCTAACAGCCCTATTTTTAATAATGAGATTTTTTTCATTAATGCTTGTAAATCTATTCAAAGTCATAAAAATAGATTTTTAACATTAAAAATCAAATTTTTTAAAAAAAATAGTAGAACTAATTAGTATAAGTCATTTTGTTAAATGTAATTTTACATACCAAACACAATTGCCTTAATTAAAAAATTATTTTTAGGCAAAATATATTCAATAACTATTTTAAGTAATTCTCTTAAAACAATATGATTGATCAAGAAAAAACGAATTTTGACAAACAACGAAATTTTTACGAACTATATGACGAGGCCGTTAAGTTTATTAAAAAAAGCTTTAAACCCTTAACATTCGTTGTACTTTTCATACCCGGTCCCATGTTAATTTTAGCTGGCGGCATTAATGGTTACATTGAAAATTTAGGCATTGATCTAAATTTTTTATTAAATCCTGAAAATAAAGCAGCTGCCATGCAAAAATTTAACGAGTTGCTGCCCTATTTTTTACCATTAGCAGTAATTTCATTTTTAGTTGCTGTTTTATACGCAGCCGCAGTAAACCGATATATTATACTCTATCAACAAACCGAACAAAGTTCAATTAGCGTGAAGGAACTATTACATTTTATGCCAAAAGACTGTTGGAGATTATTTTACAACTATTTACTTTTTAGTTTAAGCTCATTAGTTGTGTTATTACCGCTTTTAATTATAGTAAGTATAATTCCTGCAATTTTTCTGCTGGTTTTAGGAGTACTTATTTTTGCAGGTCCTATAATTTACTTTTGTGTAAAAAATGCTTCTTATCTTGTTTTAAAAGAAGAGATTCCTATGCCTTATGCGTTTATAATTATTTTTAAAAAGGCTAAAAAAAAATGGTGGTTGA
The DNA here is from genome assembly GCA_964612005.1 of uncultured Flavobacteriaceae bacterium. Taxonomy (GTDB): domain Bacteria; phylum Bacteroidota; class Bacteroidia; order B-17B0; family Aurantibacillaceae; genus JADJDM01. The sequence continues at coordinate 2,552 of CAZTCG010000024.1, forward strand.
TATGGGGAATAGTTATTTCATCCTTATTTTTTATTGGATTAATAAGTATGATTTTTACCTTACCTCAATTGGTATATAATTCTCTTCTTGCATTTTCAGGAATAAATCCCAATCTGGGCTTTTTGGCTCAAAATACTGAGATATGGCACATGGCATTTGGTATCATTTCCATGCTGGGTCAATACACGCTTTTGCCTTTTTTAAACTTACTATTTGTGCTCAATCTACACTCTGTATTTTATAAAGAGGAAAATCAGTTATAAATAATAAATGCTAGTTAAATGAAAATAGAAGAAATTATTGCTTGTATTGAAAAATATGCTCCCCCCTCTTTGCAGGAAAATTATGACAATTCGGGCTTATTAATTGGTAATCCAAAAGACGAAACTAATGCTGTTTTAACTACGCTTGATGTTACAGAAGATGTTATTGATGAGGCAATACAATTAAAGGCAAGTTTAATAATTGCTCATCACCCAATAATTTTTTCGGGAATAAAAAGAATTAATGGAGCAAACTACGTTGAGCGCATAATTATAAAAGCAATAAAAAACTCTATTGCTATTTATGCATGCCACACCAATGCTGATAACATTTTTAATGGTGTAAATAAAAAAATTGCAGAAAAGCTTGGCTTAGTAAACCTAAAAATACTTCAGCCTAAAACACATCAGTTAATGAAGCTGGTTACTTTTGTTCCTGTAGATTCTACTTTTAAAGTAAAAGAGGCACTATTTGCTGCAGGCGCAGGAAACATTGGTAATTATAGTGAATGTAGTTTTACTGTTAATGGAGAAGGAACGTTTAAACCAAATGAATTCAGTAATCCGTTTTTAGGTGAAAAAAACATACAGGAACAAGTTAATGAAAATCGCTTAGAAGTAATTTTTGAAACACATCAACAGGGCGCAATTCTTAATGCGCTAAAAAATGCGCATCCTTATGAGGAAGTTGCTTATTACCTTCATTCCCTTGAAAACACCTATCAAAATGTAGGTTCAGGAATGATTGGTGAATTTGAAAACTCACTAAACTGGGAAGAATTTTTAAAGAAAGTGAAAAATGTTTTTAATGTTCCTGTTGTAAAACATACACCAAAAATTAATAATCAGGTTAGGAAAATTGCTTTTTGCGGTGGATCCGGTAGCTTTTTATTAAAAAATGCAATAAAAGCAAATGCAGATGTTTTCTTAAGTGCAGATTTCACCTATCATAAGTTCTTTGACGCTGATAATGAAATAGTTATATGTGATATTGGGCATTTTGAAACCGAACAATTTACCCCCGAATTATTTTATGGTATAATTAAAGAAAATTTTCCTAAATTCGCAGTCCATTTATCAAAAATAAATACTAATCCGATAAATTACTTTTAAACATGGCAAAGGCAACAATCAAAGAAAAAGTTGATCATTCAGTTGAAGAGAAACTAAAAGCATTATATGAATTACAATTGATTGACAGCAAGATTGATAAACTACGTATTATTCGTGGTGAATTACCTCTTGAAGTTCAGGATTTAGAAGATGTAGTAGCGGGCTTAGAAACACGTTTCGAAAGCTATACACAAGAGAACAAAGAGTTGGAGCAGCAAATCAGCGATAAGCAAAATGCAATCAAAGATCATAAGGCAAATATTAAAAAATACGAAGCGCAATTAGGCAAAGTAAAAAACAACAGAGAATACGATGCTATTACTAAAGAGATTGAGTTTCAAAACTTAGAAATTCAATTGTGCGAGAAACGTATTAAAGAATACAAATTTGCAATGGAATCTAAAGAAGAATTTTTATCTAAAGCAGAAGACGAATTAAAGGATAAAAAGAAAGATTTAAAGGTTAAAAAATCTGAGTTAGATGAGATCATTGAAGAAACTCAAAAAGAAGAACAAGACCTACTAAAGAGTTCTGACGAAAAATCTAAATTTATAGAACCAAGACTAATTAATGCGTACAGAAGAATAAGAAGTAATTCTAAAAATGGATTAGCTGTTGTTCCGATTGAACGTGATGCTTGTGGCGGATGTTTTAATAAAATTCCACCTCAACGCCAATTAGATATTAAAACACATAAAAAAATTATTGTATGTGAACATTGTGGAAGAGTATTGGTTGATCCAAACATTATTCCTGAAACTGTTTAAGCTTTCAAAGCCCCTTAAAAAGGGGCTTTTTTATTTTATTATAACACCATGGAAATTAATCTAGATGAGTTACTGCATAAAGCTGTTATAGCTTCAATTAAAGCAGGTAAACATATTGCTGAAATTTATGAAACAGAATTTGAAGTTATAGTAAAACAAGATTATACCCCTGTTACAATTGCTGATCGAGAAGCGAATAAAATCATTGAAGATGAATTATTGGTAACAAAAATTCCTGTTCTTGGAGAAGAAGGCGAACATTACAACTACGCTATCAGAAAAAATTGGGATCTATTATGGATTGTTGATCCTTTGGACGGCACCAAAGAATTCGTGAAACGAAATGGTGAATTTACTGTAAACATAGGATTATGCAAAAGTGGCGTATCCATTCTAGGGGTTATTTTTTCTCCTGTTTTTAAAGATCTTTATTTTGCTGCAGATGGCATTGGCTCTTTTAAAATAAACCGCCATGTGTATATAGAAAATGAATTAACAATATGCAATGCTAAAACCATAAATGAACTAATTTCATTTGCCCAAAAACTGCCATTACAAAAATTACCTGAAACTTACACCGTAGTTGCAAGCCGATCGCATCACAACCCTGAACTAAAAAAATACATTAAACAACTTGAACTAAACCAAACCATCGCAAGTATTTATTCAGGGAGTAGCATAAAAATGTGCTGGGTTGCAGAGGGGAAAGCACACGAGTATCCACGTTTTGGAAGAACTATGGAATGGGATACCTGTGCGGGGCATAATATTTTAAAAAATGCAGGTGGCACAATTGTGAACAGCTACACCAATTTGCCGATAACTTATAATAAAGAAAACATAGAAAATCCAAGCTTTATTGCTAAACTGATTTAACCTACATAAAAGGTTTATTTCCTATAATAATTCATCTCACAAATGTATTTCCAAACCTCTGGATGCACGAAGTATTCGGGCTTTTTACCCTCACGAATTGCATCTCGAATATAAGATGAAGAAATTTCTATGACTGGAGCGTTAGTTAAGGTAACAGATGGATGAATAACTAGAGGGCCAGGATCGAAACCTGGACGTGGATAAATATACAAATGATGGCGTTTTAAAATTACTTCATAATTTTTCCACTTATGAAAAGTAGATAAATTATCTGCGCCTAAAATCAGTCCGAATTTTTTTTTAGGATATTTTTCTTTTAAGTGTTCAAGCGTGTTTACAGTGTAGGATGGTTGAGGTAAATTAAATTCTATATCGCAAGATTTTAATTTTGAATGGTCGCCAATTGCCAAATTCACCATTTCTTTTCTGATACGGTGGTGAAGTAAAGTAGACTTATTTTTTAAAGGATTGTGAGGAGAAATAACAAACCAAATTTCTTTCAGTTCTGTATTATCAATATAATAATTTGCCAATGCTAAATGGCCAATATGAATTGGATTGAAAGAACCAAAAAATAAGCCAATCATAATTTAAAATTTCTTATTCGGATTAAATGGTTTTGTTGGTTTTTCTATGGTAGTTAAAATCGATTTTAATTTTAAATTATCTGTAGCTAATTGAATTGCTGAAGCAATATCTTTATCGTATTTAATACTAGCTTCTAGTTTACCTGATTCAAAATTATACCTTGATACAATTTCCATTTCTAATAATTCTTTTACTTCCTCTTTAAATTTTGTGAAATCATCTTTTTTACTCTCTTTTAATCTATTTAATAGTGAAGTATACTCTTTTTCTACATCGTCAAATTTTTTATCTTCTTTTGCAAGCTCTTTAAATCGCTCCAATTCTCTTTCACTATCTGTTTCATATTTATAGTCTCCTTTTTTTACCATATTTATAAATTCTTGGTAATCTGCATCTGATAAAGAAAAAGTTTTTGCATTAATTTTTACATTTTTATTTTTTGAGAAATAATAATTAGCATAATCAAAAATATGATTTTTGGAAATGAGTGCAAACGCTAAGTGACTCATGGTTTCTTCTTCAATTTTAATATCAGGCATAATTCCTGCGCCGTCATAAACAATTCTTCCTCCTTTTGTTTTAAAGGCTGTAACCAACGAATCGGGCACTTTTAATACTGCACCATCAGCATCTTTAGTAGAGTAATCTAATGCTTGTATACAACGGCCACTTGGTATGTAATACTTAGCTACTGTAACTTTTAAGGCAGAATTATAAACCAAATTCCGAGTTTGCTGTACTAGTCCTTTTCCATATGTACGTTCACCAATTACAACTGCCCTGTCTAAATCTTGTAATGCCCCTGAAACAACCTCAGATGCAGAGGCTGAATTTCTATCAACTATTACCACTAATGGTATTTGTGTATCTATAGGGTTATTTACTGCTTTAAGCGTATTATCCCATTCTTTAATTTTTCCTTTAGTTGTAGCAACAATCTGCCCTTTATCTACAAATAGATTTACAATATCTACAGCTTGTTGTAAAAGTCCGCCCGGATTTCCACGTAAATCTAAAATAAGTGAAGTGCATTTCCCTTCTGTTTTAAGTTTTGTAAATGCTTCCTTTACTTCCTTTGCTGCATCCTGCGTAAATCCGGTAAGTTTAATGTACCCAACCTGATTATTGAGCATACCTGAATAAGGAACATCTTTTAGTTTAATTTCCTCTCGCTTTATTGTAAAATCTGTTGGAGCAGCGTTCCCATAATGTTTAAGACTAAGCTTTACAGTTGAGCCAGGCTGACCTTTTAAATATTTACTTATGTCCTCAGAATTTTTTTTATCGATCATGATGCCGTTAACAGATACTATAACATCACCAACTTCCACCCCAGACTTTTGAGCGGGAGCACCTTCATAAACTTCTGTAATAACAACTTTATCATCGATTTCTCTAACAGATGCGCCAATACCTCCGTATTGACCGGTTGTCATGAATTTATATTCTTCAATATCTGATTCAGGATAATAAACGGTATATGGATCCAATGAAGAAAGCATAGCGTCTATACCTGTTTTCATTAATTGGCCGGGCTTAGTATCATCAACATAATAAATATTTAGTTCTCTGAATAGAGTCGCAAATACATCTAAGTTTTTTGATACTTCAAAATAATCTTCGGTAAAATTATATCCAACAATTCCAACAACAGCAATTGATAATATAATGAGTAGTTTTTTTAATTTCAGCATAAACACAAATATAAATTATTTTACAGAGTAGTTTAGTGCAAATTGTAAGTGCAGGATTGTTAAGAAATCACATTTATGCCATAGTAAATCTAACATCAAAAAAATAAGGAAAATAAATTGTGATTAATGCGTAAACACAATTTTCATTTCCACACGTCTATTCTTCTGACGACCTTCCTCTGTTGCATTATCAGCAATTGGACGAGTTGAACCATACCAAGAAATTTCAATTCGATCTGCTTTTTCGCCTTTTGAAACCAGGTATTTTTTAACTGCTTTAACTCGTTTTTCTGATAGAACCAAGTTTTTAGCTTCATCCCCTTGATTATCGGTATGACCGCTCATTACCAACACCCAATCATTAACATGCGCTTTCAATAATTCTGCTAATTCATCTAAGTATGGCAAAGAGGTTTTTTTGATAATATCTTTACCGGTAGCAAATTCTAAATTAGCAAAAGCTTTTTCCAACACCTTTTTTTCTTCTTCTTTTAGTTCAGGTTCTGGCAAACACCCTTTTAACTCTACAAGACCCGCTACATCCGGGCAATTGTCGTCTTTATCTAAAATACCATCTTTATCTGTATCAGGCCATGGACAACCTTTGTTTTCTACAGGTCCGGCAACAACCGGACATTGGTCTTCTTTATCAAAGATTCCATCTTTGTCTGTGTCATCCCATGGGCAACCCTTGTTTTCTTTTGTTCCGGCTACCTCAGGGCAGTTGTCTTCAAAATCAAGTAATCCGTCGCCATCTTTGTCTGGGCAACCATTGAATTTTTTTGGACCAGCTGCGTCAGGGCAAGCGTCTTGAATATCAGGAATGCTATCATTATCTTTATCCGGACAACCATTATATAAAGCTAACCCAAAATCAAGCGGACAATCATCCAATTTATTAATAATACCATCTCCATCTGTATCCGGACAACCTTTAAATGCTACTAAACCGGAATCATCAGGGCAATCATCTTCAGCATCTGTAATATTATCTTTATCTCTATCAGGACAACCCATAAATTGTTTTAAACCGGCAACATCCGGGCATTTGTCTTCAGTATCTACGATATGATCGCCATCTTTATCAGGGCAGCCCATAAATTCCCAAACTCCGGGGATATCTTTACACTTATCCTTTCTGTCAGAAATTTTATCTTTATCTCTGTCTTTTGGTGCATTAAACGGAACAGGAATTTTTAGCAATGCATGTATGTCTCCTCCAAACATGCTTTTTTTACTTATAAAAGGAGTTAAATTGGTTGTACCAACTATTATTGGCCCTAAACGAACGGTTGCGCCAAACCTAAAGCCATCCAATTGATGATACTGCATGGGTAAAAATACCCCAAACCATTTATGGTCCCATCTTGGCGTGATGCTAATTGAATTATATTCATGAATTTTTGTTTCTCTGTTTCTATATTTTAAGGTTAAAAATGGTGTAACATTTACATAAAAGTCTTTCCAGATGTTATAATCAACTTGTAAGCTAAAGGCAGTTGGTAAAGTCATTTTATAAGTTGAAGTTGGATTTACAATTGGAAAACTCTTCCTTAAAATACTATCAAACGCCATAATAGTTTGAACAGTATCAAAAGCTTTTAAATTAAATCGATTAAAATCCGCAATAAAATTATTACTTAAAGTGCCTTTTTGAAATTTAATTCTACCAATGTCTAAAACAGAAAAACCTACTCTTAATTTATATTTATTTTTATCTCTTCTCCACAAATCTGTTTCGTTATCCATATCATATTTGTAAGATTTGTAATCTGGTCTCCATTCATATACTACTCCTAAATCTGCTCCAATTCCAGGATAAGATTCTAATGTTTTTAGTTTTATATTATTCCCATCAAACTCAAAATTCCTAGAATGCCCATAACTAACCTCTGAATGAAGAAATGTCATTAATGTATCATTTGGGACACTGAAATTGAAGTCTTTTATATTCATGTAGGAGGATAAAATTCCTTGTAAAAGCTTCAGTCTTCCTGCAACTTTAAATGCGTGTTCATTATCTTCTTTTAAAACTCTTCCGTAGGTAATTCCATACTCTGCCCAAGTCATCTGCTGAATACTTACATTTTTACTGTTTAATTTGGGAGCATTGGATTCCCATAATTTAGGAAAATCAAGCCCCTCAATAATAAGTTTTGCTAAATCAGGAGAAACGCCATCAACATTTAATTGATTTCTAATATCCCATGTAAAAGCAACAGAGTTTTTGTGATTACAATAAATCATAAAAGAAGGCATATTAATTCTTAAGCCTGTGTATACAGACTTATATTTATCATTAATTTTCTCTTCCATTGAATTATGAATAACGTCTGTATCTCTAGCCAATGTAGGAAACCAAATTACATATCCATTTTTGTCTACTTCGTTTCGAGGAGTTAATGCACTTTTTTTAATACCCAAATAATTATTATATAAAGCTGCATTAAAGCCAAATAAAGTCATGTCAAACTTCATTCTATCATCTACTATACTTGCGGGCTGTAAAGAAATACCGGTTACGCCGGCATAATTGCTATTACTAAATCCTAAAAAATCTTGTGCAAAAAGACTAGAAGAAAATTTTACTATAATTAAAAAAAATAAAACTTTGAATTTCATGCTATTAATACTATTTGTAGATTCCAACTTTAATAAATGTTAAAAGTTTAAATGTAGCAAATTTTATATTTTGACAAGTAAGATTTGATTATGAATAATAAAAATTGATTACAGATGGCAAAAACTTTATTATTTTAGGTTTTATTCACTTTTGATTATGATAAAACAAATTTATATCCTGGCATTTTTATTTTGTACAGTTCATTTACGATCACAAAATAATCTATTTATAGGTTTAGATAGTATTAAAGAGCCAGATAAACTTGATAATATTTTTGTACAATCACTTTTTCATGATTCAACCCAAGTTTCAAGTTTTTTAATTTTTATAAAACGTGAGGTAAAGTCTCATAAACATATCACACATGATGAGCATGTTTATGTATTAGAAGGCGAAGGAATGATGCGATTAGGAGAATTATCGAAGAAAATAAAAAAAGGTGATTTTATTTTTATCCCAAAAAACACATTTCATTCTGTTAAAACTACTTCAAAAAATTCGCTAAAAGTAATTTCACTTCAAGCGCCTTTCTTTGATGGAAAAGATAGAGTTTTACAAAAAACAGAAAACGATTAGTCAATTAACTCTATTGTTAAATGCTCAGAACGTTTCATAAAAATTAATTTGATTTTATCGTAGGGAATAAAAGCAACATAACTTTTACCATCCATTTCCAAAGAATTTTCATTAAATACAATTTTAATGGATTTTGGATCTAATTTTTCAAATTTCTCAAACCAACCTTGTTTTGAGCCATCGTGTTCACGAGTTCTGATTAAAAAAACATCTTTTAATTCTTGGAAATTAACGGAATTAATTGTTTTCTCAACCTCAGCTTTTGTTAATTGAGCTTGAGCATAAAATGAAAATAGAGTTATTACTACGGTTACAAATGTCTTTTTCATAAAAATGTTTCTTTTTATTTTCAACAAATATAAGTTTTTTAGTCTGCTTTTTAAAATTTTAATTTAGTTTGTTGGTTTTTCTAAACAAAATTGAATTACAAAAATTAGTATAAAACTAAATAATTACTTTCATCGCTAGTACTTTCTGTAAAGGGAATTTTTAATTCATGAATGAATTGAGTTTCTTGCGAGTAAAAATTCAAGAAATTATTCTTGAATAGTTTGGTCAGAAAAATAAGTGTTTTTAATTTTTTTAATTTGTTGAATTTGAATTTCGTTTTTTTGTTTTAGTGAACGTTTTGCTTTTTGCTCAATAGTCTCTATCCCTTTAATTGTTTTTTGTTTTTCGGCATCTACTGTGCCACTTAAGGTTTGATCAATTTGAATCAACTTGTTTTTTAGGGTATTGAATAATTGTTCAATCTCATTTTTCTCATCTTCATAACCTGAAAATTCTGACGCTACTATTTTTTTCTCTAATTCTTCGCCATT
>CAZTCG010000025.1:0-7812 GCA_964612005.1 uncultured Flavobacteriaceae bacterium
AAAAACATAAAGGTAAAATAGAATGTAAGAGTTCGGATGAGAAAACAAGTTTTATAATTACAATCCAAAAATAAATCATGATTAAACTAGCTATATTATGTGTTGACGATGAACGAATTATTCTTGATTCGCTTCGTATACAGATTGAAAAAAATCTGAACAATAAATATATTTTTGAATATGCAGAAAGTGCAGAAGAAGCATTGGAAGTAATTGATGATTTGATATTTGAAGGCATAGATTTATTGCTGGTCATCTCTGATTACCAAATGCCCGGAATGAAAGGGGATGAATTTGCAGAAACACTTAAATTAAAATTACCTGATGTTAATATACTTTTATTGACAGGTCAAATTACTGAAGAAAAATCATTAGAGTTGGTGAACAAAAACATCATTTTAAAAGTGTTGCAAAAACCATGGAAAGAAAATGATTTAATGGAAATTATTAATTCAATTTCTGTTAATGCAGCACAATAAGGTTATATTAATAGTAGATGATGAATTCATCATCCTCGAATCACTTCGAATCCAAATCAGTCGCATATTGCCTGATGTTGTTTTATTGGAGGCTGCCAGCTCGGGTGAAGAAGCTATACAGTTAATTGATGAATTTCATAATGAAAACAAAAACCTTGTTTTAGTTATTTCTGATTTTCATTTGGATGATTTAAAAGGAACAAATATTTTAAAACATGCAGTAAGCAAATTTCCATCTGTAGAAAAAGTTATTTTGAGCGGACAATCCAACGCTGAATTGATTGAGCAATTTAAAAATGATTACGGACTTACTGCCGTAATTAATAAACCTTGGGATTTTGGTGAAATACAAGACATAATTTTACCTCTAGTAAAATCCTGAAACAGTAAATTATTTTTTATAATAAAGTTTTAGTAAACTATTTTCACTAAACAAATGAGCAATATCTTTATAAGCAATTGAAAATGTTGGCGAACCAGCAGAGTAGGGGCCAATTTCGTATTGATTGTAGGTGAAAATTAATCCCGAAGGAGAAATTAAAAAGTTATCGGTGATATTAAATTTACCCGGTTCAAAATCCCAGCCATCTTTTCCAAATTCAAGAATAAATTTTCGTTCAGCTATTGAATTAAGCTCCTTTCTAAAATTAGGTTTCAATAAATTTTCCAGGGTTAATACATTGCCTGTACTTAAATCAAAATTTTCATGATTTATATAAGTGCCCGGATGCGCAGCACCAAAATAGTAAGTAGAACTAATTAAATTAAACGCAATAATAGTAGCATCCACCATAGCAGGATCACAAATTAATTCCTGGTTTATTCCACTTTCAGCATCTGATTTAAAATTAACAGCTTTAAAATCTGCAATTGATTTAAATTCCTTACCAATAAGTAATTGTAGAAGTTGTTTGTTAATTTTTTCTTCAATTGCTTTATTTTTAAATTTAATTTCTGCCGTTTCAATAGATAAGGTAGAACAGAGGGTGTCGTGATATTCAATTTCATTGGATGGTTTTTGTTTGTTTTTTAAAACTCTGTCGCAATATTCAGTGTAATCTTTATTCAATTCAATTTTAGGAAAATTTATTGCTGCCTCTTGTAATTTTACTGGCAGTGTTTTTTTTGTTTTTGGATTTTGCCAAGTCCCTTCAATTACTGATTCTGTTATAAAAGTGCATTCAAACATACCGGTAAGTTCGCCTTTGTTGTCGTATTCATTTAATGTAAACCTATTTTTATCTTTTTCTTCACCCCCAATTTGAATAGGAATACCCATCTTAACGTAATAATATGAACCATATATTCGTTTGTTAGTTTTTATCATGTCTAACATAATTGGATAAGCACCTATGCTGCCACTAAATTTTTTGTAGGATTTTTCCGAATTTAAATTGTCAAAACTGCCATTAGATGTGGCTTTTGAGTTTGAAATTGAAGAAATGAAAACTAAAACGAGAAGGACAATTTGTGTATTTATTTTCATATGTAGATTTTTATTGTTTTTTAATTGCCATATGGTATACGCCATGTATCTTCATTTGTGATTGCGCTCGAAGCACATGGCTATTTCATGTTGATGTAAACTATATGTAAGTAAAACTTAAAATTTGAGACAAATCAACAACAATCAAGCCGAATAAAAAAATAAAAAACAAACCTATCCTTAAATTTTTTAGGATAAAATACTTCAAAAGATTATTTTTGAATAATTAAAATTCATACGTGAAAAAAGAAGTTAAAGTAGGTATTGTTGTAGTTATTGCAATTGGTCTTTTCATTTATGGATTTAACTTTTTAAAAGGACACTCTATTTTACACCCCGAACGAAAATTGTATGCAGTTTATTCTCGCATAGATGGATTGATTGAGGCAAATCCCTTATTGTTAAACGGATTCAAAATCGGGCAGGTTAAAAAAATCGAATTAATACCTAACAATAGCAACAATAAAATTCTGGTCACTTTTTTATTAAACTCCGACGTTCAAATACCAAAGAATTCAGTTGCCAAAGTTTTTTCATCCGATTTATTGGGTTCAAAGGCAGTAGAATTAATCCCGAGTAAAGAAACAGTATTTGTAAATAATGGTGATACTCTTTTATCGAGTAGTGATGATGATTTAAAAACATCTGTAAATAAACAAATTCAGCCTTTGCAGAAAAAGGCTGAGGATTTAATATCTTCTATTGATTCGGTAATGTTTGTTGTAAAAGAAGTGTTAAACGCAAACGTTCGTCAAAACTTAATATCAAGTTTTGAAAGTATTAAAAACACTATTATTGCATTGGAGCGTACCACTTACCAAATGGATACTTTGATGGGAACTGAGCGTTATGCCATTGCTGCCATCATTCAAAAAACAAATTCTATTGTTGCTAACATCGAAAAAAATAACGAAAAAATCAGTCAGGCAATTAACAACTTTAATAGCATTAGCGATTCATTAGCAAAAGCCAATTTGAAAAAAACGGTTGAAGAAACAAATGTAGCTTTAGCCGGGGTTAACAAAATCATCAATCAAATTAATTCCGGTCAAGGCACCGCTGGTAAATTAATAAACAGCGATTCGTTATATACAAGTTTATCCAAATCATCAGAAGATTTAGATAAACTATTAAAAGATTTAAGAATTAATCCGGAACGTTACGTGCACATATCCGTTTTCGGACGTAAAGACAGAAATAAACCAAAAGATTAAGTTATGCTACCTATTATTTTGTTTTTTTTACTTTCAGTTGCTTCCATTATTTTTTTTACGATGAACGTAAAAAAAATCAGAAGAAATATTTTACTCGGAAGAGACATTGATTTAAGCGACCGCTCAAGTGAACGCTGGTCAGCCATGTTTAAAGTTGCCCTAGGCCAATCTAAAATGGTTGCCCGTCCATTTTCTGCATTTATGCACATTTTGGTTTATGTTGGCTTTGTTCTCATCAATATTGAAGTACTTGAAATGTTGTTGGATGGTTTTACCGGGCAACATCGTTTGTTTTCTTTCTTGGGTGGATTTTACAATTTTCTGATTGGATTTTTTGAAGTATTGGCATTAGGTGTTTTTATTGGTGTTGTAGCGTTTTGGTTAAGAAGAAATGTGGGAAAGATAAAACGTTTTTTAAGCAGCGATTTGGATGGCTTTCCTCGTTTGGATGCCAATATTATTTTAATGGCTGAAATTGTGATGATGTCTGCTTTGTTTATTATGAATGCTGCTGATCAAAATATACAACAATTAAATAGTTCACACTATCCAAAAGCAGGTTCCTTTCCAATTAGTGGTTTTCTTGCGCCACTTTTCAATGGCATGAGCGAAGGCTCATTAATTTTAATCGAACGTTTTTGCTGGTGGCTGCACATCATTGGCATCTTTGCGTTTTTAAATTATCTGCCTTACTCTAAGCATTTACATATTGTTCTCGCTTTCCCAAATACTTATTACAGCAATCTGGAACAAAAAGGAAAATTTAAAAATTTAGATAGCGTTACCGATGTAGTAAAACCTAATTTTGAGCCAAGCTATCAGCCGGTAACCGATCCAAATGCGCCACAGCGTTTTGGAGCAAAAGATGTGCAGGATTTAACCTGGAAACAATTACTGGATGCATACACCTGCACCGAGTGTGGAAGGTGCACATCATCTTGTCCTCAAAACATAACAGGTAAATTGTTATCCCCCCGTAAAATCATGATGCGCACACGCGACCGTTTAACGGAAGTTGGTAAAAATATGGATGCAAACGGGGGTACTTTTAAAGATGATGGAAAATCTTTATTAGGAGATTACATAACACCCGAAGAGATCTGGGCATGCAATACCTGCAACGCTTGTGTTCAGGAATGTCCTGTAAATATAGATCCTTTATCAATTATCATGGATTTACGCCAGTACTTAGTTATGGAACAAAGTTCTTCGCCAAGCGAACTAAACGGCATGTTTACCAACATGGAAAACAATGGAGCACCATGGCAATTTGCACAAGCCGATCGTTTAAACTGGGCAAAAGAAGCTTAGTCTTTTTTTGTAAAATTTAAGCCTTCTTAATCTGATATAAATCATGATTTCTGTTGAGTAGTATCACGTTAAATGTTTCTCTTCTTCCATACTTTCGTAGTGCGGAAAGAAGAAGATGCAAGATTATCAGCTTTATACTTTTGAATTTTTAATCAGGGTTTTTACCGGAATAATTTTTTTATTTCAGGGCTACGATAAATTATTTAGTGTAAAATTAAAACAAGTTGTAGATACCTTTGATGATGAAGCGGAAAAAAAACACATTCCAAAAACATTAGTAATTATAAGTTCGTACTATTCGTCTATTATTGAATTTACAGGTGGATTATTTTTACTACTGGGCATATTTAAACCAATTGTTCTAACTCTTCTTGGAATAGATTTACTTATGGTTGCAGTGGCTTTTTCATCATTAGAAGCCATGTGGGATATGAAACATGTTTTCCCTAGATTGGTATTGGTTTCAATAATGATGATTCTGCCACCTCACTGGGAGTTTTTTAGTTTAAGCAACTTATTACATTATCAATTCAATTGTACATGGTTCTAAAAAATAAAGGAAATATTTTAGTTGGGATTGATTTCACAAAATCATCCGAGAATGCTTTGAATTATGCAGTTCTATTAGCAGAGCGAAGTGGTTATGCAATTACTTTGTTTCATGTTTTTGATACACCGGTTGTGCATGCGAATTCGGGAGCATATTTTATTGAGTATGCCTCTCTAAAACAAAATTTTACAGCACGTTTAGAGCAATACAAAAAAACTACAGAAGAGAAACATCCATTGTTAAGTATTCATGTTTTTACTACGTTCAATTCATTCAAATCCGAAGTTGAAGATTTAGTGAAAAAGAAAAAAGTACAGTTTGTAGTTTTAGGATTGGAAACCAAATCTAAAATCTCAAAATTTATTTACGGTACAACAGGCGTTGATATAGCTGCTAAAATAGATTGCCCAGTAATTATTGTTCCCGAGAAATATAAAAATCAAAAGTTAGAGCACATGGTTTTAGCTATTGATAATAAACACAAACAACACGCAAAGGAATTAAAACTGGTTAAAAAATTTGCTGAACTATTTAGTTGTTCTATCAATTATTTGCATGTAAGAACAGAGCATGAACTTATTGTGGAAAAAAGTAAGAATAAAGATTTACCCATTGAAACTATAAATTCAAAAGAATTTAAATCAGGTATAAGTAATTACCTAAAAAAACATCCGAAAGACCTTACTGTCTTAATAAGTCATAAACATAATTTCTTGTATCACTTTTTTGTAGAATCAACTACAAAAGAAATAGCGTTTCAATCTAAAATACCTGTTATGTCGGTTCATGACTAAAAATAAGATTATGATTATTGATCAACATAAAACCGTTAACCAAATACAGCAGGAGTTTTCAGAGATGTTTCCGTTTTTAAAAATTGAGTTTTTCAAAAAGGCACATAATATATTTGGAGGAAACAGTAATAAGGAAATTATTCAATCGAAGGATGCATTAAAAATAAAAGGGAGTGGCGAATTACTGATTACATCTAACATGACTGTTAATGAGCTGGAACAACGCTTTAAATCTCAATTTGGATTAAACATTCAGGTTTTCAGGAAACATGGCAAAACCTGGATTGAAACTACGGTTACTGATAACTGGACTTTATACAAACAAAACGAAGAAGGGAAAACACTGAGTGAATTAAAGTTTTAAACTAAAAAAACCACTATAATACATTATTAGTTTGTTCTTTTATTTTTTCCAATTCGTCTTTCATTTCAACAACTAGTCGCTGAATGCGAGCATCATTTGCTTTTGATCCAATGGTATTTATTTCTCTTCCAATTTCTTGTGCAATAAAATTTAATTTTCTGCCACAAGCCGGCTCTTTCATGGTAGCTAAAAAATAATTACAATGAGTAGCCAAACGTACTTTTTCTTCGTTGATGTCAATCTTTTCGATGTAATAAATTAGCTCCTGTTCGAATCGGTTTTCATCGAAAACATTTTTTGATATTACATCTGCCAAACTGTTTTTTATTCTTTTTTTAATAGCATCAATTCGATCCGCATCGTGAACTTTTACTTCTTCCAGTTTGTGTAAAATTGAATGCAGCTGCGCATTAAAATCAGTTGCAATTGATCTGCCTTCATCTTTTCTAAATTGCTGCATGCATTGCACAGCTTCAAAAACTGTTTCTCTTACTAAATTCCAGTCTTCTTCGTTAAATTCTTTTTTATCATTTTTAATTACTTCGGGCATTTTTAAAACTTCAGTAAATAAATTACTTTGTTTTTCATTTAACTCATTGGCTAATTCCTGCAGCTGCTGATGATATTCTTTTGCAAGTTCCGTGTTAATTCTTAAACCCGATTGATTTTGTTTGTATTCGGTAGAGATGTTTAATTCAACTTTACCACGCTCTATTATTTTCTGTAATTCATTTCGTAATTCCATTTCTTTCTCTTTAAAAATATAAGGCAATCGAATAGATAAATCAAGTCCCTTGCTATTGAGTGATTTTATTTCTGCTGAAATAGTTAGTTTATTGTTTTCGCGATTGGCTTTACCAAAGCCGGTCATGGATTGAAGATTCATGCTTTAATTTTTTTGTTTACGATATATACTCCGGAAATAATAAATAATGCAGATACAATTTTAATTGTAGTTAATTCATCTTTACCCATTAGTATTGCAAAAAATGTAGCCAGAAAAGGCTGAAAATAAATGTACATACTTACAACCGATGGGCTTAATTCCTTTAATCCATACGTGTTGAGCAGATAGGCAAAAAATGTAGTGCCAATTACTACAAATGCTATTGCACCCCAAATACCAGAGGTAAAGCTTAACCAGTTAGTTGTTAATACATCAGGTAGAGCAATAGGAGTTACAATCATGCATCCAAATAAAAATATCCACTTCATTACAGTTACCGTTTGGTATTTTTTCATGTAAGGTTTTACCATTACAATAAACACAGCCCATGAAACGGAGTTGATTAAAGTATATAAATCGCCTAGCAAGGTATCACTGCCAAGAACAAAATTGCCTTTAAATAAGAGAAGTGTAAGGGCGCCAATTACGCCTAACAACAAGCCGGTAAATTTATAAATGGTAAACCGTTCTTTCCAAACAATTAATGTGAAAGCTATTACTACAATTGGATTAGAAATCATAATAATAGCAGAATTGATGGGATAGGTAATGCTTAAGCCATAAATAAAAAAGAGTTGATTTAAAACAACACCAAAGCAAGCAAGCACTAGCATTTTTTTAAAATCTTTTTTTTCGATTTGTTCAGGAGCTGAAAAAAAACTAAGTAT
>CAZTCG010000025.1:7822-9473 GCA_964612005.1 uncultured Flavobacteriaceae bacterium
AAAAACCAACACATCAGGTTGAAGATGATTCGGCATTAAATTTTTAGCAATAGAATAATTTAGCGCGTAAATTACCTGTGCTGTAAATAAGGCTAAATGAGCTTTGCTTTCTTTATTCATGAGTTGCAAAGATGCAATTTATTTAATAAATGATAAGCTTTATTATCTTGGATATTCAATACGAACATGATAGATGTTCATCAGTCGTTTCTTGAATATTTTTTTGATGTTATTGATATCTCTGAATGTGATATCGGAATTATTAAACTGCTGTTCTTCAATTTGACTATTAATAATTCGTTCTACCAATTCATCAATACTTATAGCGTCGTAGGTTTTTAAACTACGTGAAGATGCCTCAATACTATCTGCCATCATTAAAACTGCAGTTTCTTTACTAAAAGGAATTGGTCCGGGATATCGAAAATTATTTTTATCTGTTTGGTCACCTAATTCAAGTAATGATTTCTTGTAGAAATAGCGTGTAAGTGTTGTACCGTGATGTGTGCGAATAAAATCTATAATCTGTTCTGGTAAATTATTTTTTCGAGCTAATTCAATTCCTTGAATTACGTGTGCTATAATTATTTTTGCACTTTCTTCATGAGTTAATTCATCATGAGGATTTACTCCGCCAACCTGATTTTCTGTAAAAAAACGTGGGTTTTCCATTTTGCCGATATCATGATACATGGCGCCTGTTCTAATCATCAAAGGATTTCCACCTACTTTTTGTATAGCTTCTTCGGCCAAGTTGGCAACTTGCAAGGTATGCTGAAATGTGCCCGGAGCTTTACTTGCCAATTCACGCAGTAAGGGGGAATTGGAATCGGATAATTCCAACAAGGTAAAATCAGAAACGAAGCCAAAGAGTTTTTCAAAAATAAAAATCATTGGATAGGTAATTAAAATCATAAGTGAAGAGGCAGCGTAAGCATAATAATTATTCATATTAAACGAATAAAGATTTGTCTCCAGAATTAACTTTAATGAAGTAAATGCAAATACATAGACTAAAAAAACAATAAATGCTGTAAAAATTAATTGTGATCGCCTAACCATATTGGCTATACTAAATATTGCTGCAATACCGGCTAAAGTTTGAATAAAGAAAAATTCAAACTTATCATTTGCAAAAAACGAGGTAAGTAAAACAATATTTAAATAGGTGAATAAAGCGGTGCGTGTATCAAAAAAAGCTCGGATAATAATTGGGCCAATTGCAAATGGAATTAGAAATAACTCGATGCTTTCACTAACAAAAACCCTATTGGAAATGAAAACAAAAAGTAATGTAATAAGTACAATGAATGAAACATGAGCATTTTGCGCAAATATATTTTTTCTGAAAAAAGCCAGGAATAAAAATATCATGCTCATGCATAAAAATGCAGCTAAAAATTGCCCCAGGACAAGCAAAAAGTCATCTGTTTTGCTAGTGTTGGCATTTATTAATTCCTTTTTAAATGAGTATAAAATTTCTGATTTTTCAGGAGTCACAATTTCACCTCTGTTAATAATGGTTTGCCCCTTAACAATTTTATTTTTGGTTGGTAACACATTTGCCAGTTCCTGATTTAAATTCTTCTTAGTTGTTTGTTCATCATAAAAAACAGTAACCGACAAACAACTTAACAATTGATTCATTAAT
>CAZTCG010000025.1:9581-11491 GCA_964612005.1 uncultured Flavobacteriaceae bacterium
TAATGTAAAAAAGTAATCAATCGGAAGCTCTTCTGCCAGATCATTTTTCACTGCATAGATAGTATAATCCTTATCTTTTCCGGAAACCAAATCGCTACTCTCCAGTATTCCTTTTTCCGCAATTTTTGTAAGGATGTCTTTTCCTATTTGTTTTTCTGTTTCATTGAGCGACAATGTTTTTTCAAATTCACCTATTTTGTGTTTTAGTGCCGATTCATCACTTATAAAAAACAATTTAGATTCTTTACGAACGGAGTTTTGTTCGTTTAAAAATTCACTGTCGTTTTTATAGATAGGAAAATCAAAAGGGGCAATTAAGTTTTCAAAATTCCAGGGGGTGCCAATTTCCTGGTTAAGTTCGTACTTAAAATGATTTTCGCGCGGTAATAAAAAGGTGATGATAAAAATGGAGAAAAAAAACAAAAAGCCTTTGTACCATAAAGCGTGCTTGTCTCTTAAAAAACGAATAATATTCAATTTGTTTATTTTTCAACAAATTTAATTGTATATGCTGTTTAATTTAAGGGGAAGTACTAATTATATTAACTATTTTTCAAGTTTAAATTTTTAATAAAAGTTTTTGGGTCATTGAATGGATTTTGCGTAATAAATTCTTTCAAGTATTAGTTATAAGTCAGTTCGAGCGAAAGCGAGAACTGACGTACTGCTATTTTACAATAAAATTTAAATAAGTATAAAATTAGAGGTATAAAATTATGCCTTTTCTTCCCCCTGATTTTTAGTTAACTCATCAAATTTTGCTTTCATGGTTGGATTGCCATGAGTAAGTTTTTTGATGGTTAAATCTTCCGTTTTTTCATTGGCTAATCTTAAATTATTTTCTGAAGACAAAAGCGCATCTTTTGTTTTTTGCAATTCTTTAATGGTCTTATCAATTCCATCAATAGCATCTTTAAATTTTCTACTTGCTAAATCATAATTTCTTGCAAAACCTTCTTTAAATTTATTCATTTTATCTTCAAAATTCGTAATATCAATGTTCTGACTTTTAACCAAAGCCAGTTCAGCTTTGTATTGTAACGAATTCATGGCTGCATTACGAAGTAGGGTAATGATAGGAATAAAAAATTGAGGACGCACAACATACATTTTCCCGAATTTGTGAGATACATCTACAATTCCGGTATTATAGAGTTCGTTCTCTGTTTCTAACATGGAAACTAAAACAGCGTATTCACATTTTTTTTCATTTCGGTCTTTGTCAAGTTCCTTAAAAAAATCTTCGTTTCGTTTTTTAGTGGCTGTTTGATCCGATTCATTTTTCATCTCAAACATAATGGAAATGATTTCATTTCCTGCGCCATCATGTTCTCTGTAAATAAAATCTCCTTTGCTACCTGAGCTCGAGTCGTTATCTTTTTCAAAATAGGCATTTTGGAAAGCTGTAGCGCGTAATTTATTAAATTCCGTTTCGCAATGTTGCTCAAGGGTTTCGCCTAACATTTTCACCGACAATTTCACTTTCATGTCTTTCCTTAATGCAATTTCTTCGTCTTTGTGTTTTATGATTGCTTCTTTCTCTTTTAATTCGGCTAAATGTTTTTCGTTCAATGATTTTTCGAGCAGTTGTTTTTCTGCATCTTTCATTTTTAATTCGTTGGTTAAATCATCGCGTTCTTTTTCAATTTTTTTTGTAGCTTCATTTACCGCTAATTGTTTTTCTAATTCCGACCCTTGAATTTTTGCTTTGAGCTGGATTAATTCATTATTCTTTTCAGCTAATTTTTGTGACAATTCAACTTCCTTCTGTGCTTTAAGTTCAGCTAATTCCTTTTCCTTTTTTGCTAATTGCTCTTGCAGGGTATTTTTTATGGTTGCTTCTGCTAGCTTAACGGCGCTTTCTTTTTCTTTTTCCGCTAAGGCTAATCTATTCAGGATTTCTTCCTCAA
>CAZTCG010000026.1:0-2947 GCA_964612005.1 uncultured Flavobacteriaceae bacterium
ATATGCTAAAAATACCAATGCATTCATTATTACTCATTGTGAAGATACAAGTATAAGTGCAGGTGGACAAATGCACGAAGGTGAAACTTCCACTCGTATCGGCTTAAAAGGTATTCCGGCACTTGCTGAAGAATTAATGCTTGAACGTAATTTAAAAATTACTGCATTTACAAATGCGCAATTACATGTTTCATGTATTTCAACTAAACAAAGTATAGAGCTTATTAAAAAAGCAAAGCAAGAAGGTTTTCAAGTAAGCTGTGGAATTGCAGCTCACCAACTTTTATTGGATGATACAAAGCTCTCTGAATTTGATACAAATTATAAAGTAAATCCACCATTACGTTCAAAAGAAGATATAGAAGCCTTTAAAAAAGGATTATTGAATAATACTATTGATGTTATTGTTAGTGATCACTCCCCCGAAGATATTGAAAGCAAAGATTTAGAATTTGATTTGGCAAGGTTTGGAATGATTGGCTTAGAAACAGCATTTGCAGTTGCAAATACAGCCTGTCAATCAAAACTAAAATTAGATCAATTGATTGATAAAATTTGCCATAATCCAAGAAAGTTATTGGGCATTCCTGTGCCTCAACTAAAAGAAGGTGAAAAAGCAAATATTACTTTGTTCGATCCTTCACAGGAATGGGTGGTAAAAAAACAAGACATTCAATCAAAATCTAAAAACACGCCTTTTATCGATTATAAATTAAAAGGTAAGGTTATTGGAATTCTAAATAATAACGATTTAATACTGAATAAATAACATTATTCAGTAATATATTTTGCTTAAAACTTTAAAAATATTGGATTGGTACATTCTCAAACGATTTTTGGGAACTTATCTGCTTTCTAATATTCTCATCATTACTATTATTATCATTTTTGATATTTCTGAAAAAATTGATAATTTTTTATATGCATCATTAAATGAAATTGTTTACGATTATTACCTCAATTTCATCCCGTTTTTCCTCAATTTATTGAGTCCAATGTTCACGTTCATTGCAGTTATTTTTTTCACGTCTCGCTTGGCTGCAAAATACGAAACAGTAGCTATTTTAAGTAGTGGCGTCAGTTACAGAAGGTTTTTGCGTCCTTATATGATTGGTGCTGCAGCTATTGCTTTTACTTCCTTGGCATTAAGTCATTATGCTATTCCTAATGCAAGTAAAATTAGACAAGCCTTTGAGGATAAATACGTAAACAATACCTATCAAAGTAAAGACAATAACATTCATCGCCAGATTAATCCCGGAGAATATATTTATTTGGAAAGCTTTAATAATAACGAAAAAACCGGATATAAATTTTCTCTTGAAAAAACCAAAAAAGGTAAATTAGTTTATATGCTTACTGCCGACATGATTAAGTGGGATAGCATAACTAGTAACTGGAATGCTATTAATTTTCAGGAGCGTATTCTTCCGGATGTTGAATTAGCTAAACTCAAAAAAAATAAAATAGGTCAAACAAGTAAATACGAAGAGCAATTAATTTTCGGAAATGAAAAAAAATTAAACATCAACTTTCATCCTAAAGAATTAGGAAGATTGGAAAGTAAAGTAGACGTAATGACTTACCCTGAATTAAAACAATTCATAAAAAAAGAAAAAGAAAAAGGGAGTAGTGGTGTTGAACGTTTTGAAGTTGAAAATTATAAACGTACTGCAATACCTTTTTCAACGTTTATATTAACTATTATCGGTGTTTGTCTATCATCTCGAAAAATAAGAGGTGGTATTGGTATGCATTTGGCCTTGGGTTTATTATTAGCAGCTTCCTACGAGTTGTTTCTTCATGTATCTTCCATATTTGCAATTAATGGAATGTTACCTCCAATTGCTGCTGTTTGGTTACCTAATGTTGTATATGGTTTCATTGCTTTATATTTATATAAAACTGCTCAGAAATAAAAATTAAATCAATTTAAAATGGCGCTTATAAAATCAGTAAACGGAATTTCACCTCAATTTGGAAAGAATTGTTTTTTGGCAGAAAATTCAACTATAGTAGGTGATGTTGTAATGGGAGATGATTGTAGCATTTGGTTTAATGCTGTTGTTAGAGGCGATGTGAATTCCATTCGTCTAGGAAATAAGGTAAACATTCAGGATGGCGCTGTGCTGCATTGCACTTATCAAAAAACTAAATTGAATTTAGGTAATAATGTTTCTGTTGGGCACAATGCAATTGTTCATGGCTGCACCATAAACGATAACGTGTTGGTTGGAATGGGCGCAATAGTTATGGATAATGTGGAGATAGGTTCAAATACAATTATTGCAGCAGGTGCAGTGGTATTAGAAGGCACAAAAGTAGAAAGCGGTAGTGTTTATGCTGGCATACCAGCAAAAAAAGTAAAAGATATCAATCAGGAATTGGTTAATGGAGAAATAAACCGAATTGCAGAAAATTATTTGATGTATTCATCTTGGTTTAAATAAATTTTATCTGTCAAAAAAACTAAAAATCAAAAAATTAACATAAGTATTATTGATATGATTAAAACGCAATTGTTTAATTTTGAATAAATAACGAAAAATATGGCAATCACAAAAGAACAAGTAATAGATGCTCTAAAATATGTAGATGATCCTGATTTAAAAAAGGATTTAGTAACTCTTGGAATGGTAAAGGATGTAGAAGTAAATGGTAAAGAAGTTTCTTTTACTGTTGTGCTTACAACGCCTGCATGTCCAATGAAAGACATGATTCAAAAAGCATGTGAAAATGCAATCTTACATTTTGTAGATAAAGAAGCCATCGTAAAAGTGACCATGACTGCACAAGTGCAGGGTAAAAAGCAAGAAAATTCAAATGCACTTTCTGGGGTTAAAAATATTATTGCGGTTGCATCTGGTAAAGGTGGTGTTGGTAAAAGTACTGTAACAGCCAATTTAGCTATGGCTTTAATACAGCAAGGGGCTACTGTTGGTATTGT
>CAZTCG010000026.1:2957-11383 GCA_964612005.1 uncultured Flavobacteriaceae bacterium
CCATCTATGCCAATTATGTTTGATGCAGTTCATGAACGTCCTTTAGTTCAAGAAATTGATGGGCAAAATAAAATTATTCCTGTTGATTGTTACGGGGCAAAATTATTATCAATTGGTTTTTTTGCGGACATCAATCAGGCAGTCGCATGGCGTGGTCCAATTGCTACGCGTGCGTTGCAGCAACTATTTAATGATGCGTATTGGGGCGAATTGGATTATCTTTTAGTAGATCTTCCTCCGGGTACAGGAGACATTCATCTCACACTCGCAACTTCTATTCCTATTACCGGTGCTGTAATTGTTACAACTCCGCAACAAGTTGCTATTGCAGATGCAAGAAAAGGTATAGCTTTTTTCAGAAACAACAATATTAATATTCCTGTTTTAGGAATCGTTGAAAATATGAGCTGGTTTACACCTGCTGAATTACCTGAAAATAAATATTTTATTTTTGGTCAAGGTGGGGCCGAGCAATTGGCAGAAGAATTTGATACAGAAGTGCTGGGCAAATTACCTTTGGTGCAAAGCATCAGAGAAGCAGCAGATGCAGGTCGACCTGCAGTATTGCAACAAACCACATCACAGGCAATAGCATTTACTGAGCTAGCACAAAAAGTTGCACAAAAAATTGCTATTCAACGTGCACTACAATTACAAACAGAAGAAGTAAAAAATTAAACTAAACATTAAGTATGAATACTGAATTAAAATCAAAGGTGGAAGAAGCTCTGGAAACTATTCGTCCCTATTTACAAGCAGATGGCGGTAATGTGCAGCTTATTGAACTTACTGATGACTTTACAGTAAAACTAGAATTGTTAGGAGCATGCAAAAGTTGCAGCATGAGTGCAATGACAATGAAAGCAGGTATTGAAGAAACAATCAAACGCTCTGTGCCTCAAATAAAATCAGTAGTTTCTATCAATAATTAAATCTTTGTTTTGAAAAATATCTTTTACATATCAATATTGGTTGTATTGCTCAATACATTAACTAATGCTCAAACAAGCAAAAAAGTTAAGATTAAACTTGATAATAAAAATTTAGAAGGAAATTTTAAGCTATGGTTTTATGTAAAAGTACAGAGCGCCGATACAAGTTTTTTTTATCAGCTCAACCAAAAAAACGAAGTATTAAATCTCTCTAAAAAAGGAAAATACACGTTTACGTTTTATTCTATTTTTGGAGATCAATACACAAAACAATTAGAAGTAACTGATAAAAATAATTATACCTTATCTGTTTCCGGGCTAAATAAATATTTCAAAAAACAAGCTAAATCAACTTTACTTTCAGAGCAAGTAAAACCGGGTGATACACTTTATGTTTTATACTTTAAAAACGGATCTGAAATGCAATATGAAAAATTAGGGATTACTTGTTTGCCTGATAAAAGATATAAAGCCATGCTTTTTAAAGGTTTTACCGAAGAAGTTTTTATGGATTATACGGTAAAGGAAAATGAATTTTCTATTGTAAATACAGCTGAAAAAGCAGTGAAGCAACAATCCGGAGATTGTAAAACAGATTTCTATTGTTTTGGTTTGAAAAAAAATTATTACATCATTTCCGATCCATCTTGTAATTATAATGTAATTGAGAAAATAAAACTTAGATTATTTATTGTGGAAGGAAGATGAAATTTAAATTATTTGTCTATACTATTCATTTAATAGTAGTGATATTATTTCACTATTCATGTTCAGAAGAAAAAAAAGATATTCCTGAAAACATTATCGGAAAAGAAAAAATGACATTGATGTTAACTGATTTGTGCCTTATGGAAGGTGCAATTAATATTGCCAATATACCATCAGTTCACCAAAATCATCAGGCCTTAAAATTTAATGTTTACAAACAACATAATGTAACAAGAGCTCAATTTGATTCAAGCTTGATTTATTATTGCAAACACATGGATGACTTTCGTGAGATTCAATCAAAGGTGTTGGAAGAACTAAATAAGAAAAAGTGATTTTTTGAACCACTAAATAAGATTGACTTTCTAAATTAGTTTAAAATTCATTTTTCATTCAATTTTAGTTTTATCTTTATTTTTTATTAATTTTTTAAGTAGTTATGAATTTAAAATCAATTTCGTTAGGATTAGTATTAGGGTTATCAACTTCTATAGTGGGTCAAGATAAAGCTCCCGAAAACTGGTTTAATCTGGATTATTCAATCAATAAAATTAACGGTGTTTCATCAGAGCGTGCCTACAACGAATTGTTAAAAAACAAAACATCTAAAACAGTAATTGTAGGTGTTATTGATAGTGGAGTAGATTATGAGCATGAAGATTTAAAAGATGTGATGTGGACAAACAAAAAAGAAATTCCAGGTAACGGAATTGATGACGATAAAAACGGTTATGTTGATGACATTCATGGCTGGAATTTTTTAGGTGGGAAAGATGGAAAAAATGTTGACCAAGAAACCATTGAACTAACGAGATTAGTTCGCTTATTTAAAAATCGTTTTGGTGAAAAATCAGAAACTGAAATTTCAGTAAACGATAAAAAAGATTACCAATATTATCAATCGTTGAAAACTGCTTATGAAGCAGAGTTTAATGAAGCGCAGCAGAATAATGTGCAAATTGCCTTTGTGCAACAAATGCTCGAAAAAATTAACGTGAAAGCAAAAGAGCAATTGAAAATTGAAAAAGTAACGTCAAAAGATTTAGCCAATTTTAAACCTGAAGATGCTCGTCAAAAACAAATGCTCGGTCCGGTAACAGCTATGCTAGCTTCTTCCAGTGATATTGACGCTTTGTTGCTTCAATTAAAAGAAGGTGCTGATTATTATGAGAATAAAATTAAATACAATTTAAATTTAGAATTTAATCCAAGAGATATTATTGGAGACAATTATAATAATCAAACAGAACGTTTTTATGGTAATGCAGATTGTAATGGACCAAACAGTTTACATGGCACACATGTTTCAGGAATTATTGCTGCAAATAGAAAAAATAATCTTGGGATAAAAGGAGTTGCAGATAATGTTCAAATCATGGCAATCAGAGCTGTTCCTGATGGTGATGAGCACGATAAAGACATTGCAAATGCCATTTATTATGCAGTTGATAATGGAGCAACTATCATCAATATGAGTTTCGGAAAAAAATATTCGTTCAATAAAAAAGTTGTTGATGATGCAGTTAAATATGCCGAAAGCAAAGATGTATTAATAGTTCATGCTGCAGGTAACGAGGCGCTGAACATTGATGAAGTAAAACATTTCCCTTGCAAACAATTTGAAAATTCAGCTAATGAAGCAGCTAACTTTATTGATGTTGGGGCATTAAACTGGAGAGATAGTGCATACATTCCTGCCTCTTTCTCTAATTACGGTAAAAAAACTGTGGATGTATTTGCTCCGGGCGTAGATATTTATTCTACTAAAAATGGCGGCGGATACATAAATGAAAGTGGAACAAGTATGGCTTGCCCTGTTACGGCAGGTGTTGCAGCAGTATTGCGTTCGTATTATCCAACTCTGAAAGCAAAAGATGTAAAATATATTATTAAAAAATCTGCTGATACCAGATATAAAAAGAAAAAAATTATTTTACCCGGTGATAAAGAAGAAAAAGCAAAACAAAAATTTGCGAAACTCTCTCAAACCGGAGGCATTGTAAATCTTTATAATGCAATTAAATTAGCCGAAAAGATGACGCGTTAATTTATTTACTTTAAGGTAAATTATACTATTAATTTCTTTTTGCCGTTATTTTAGCAATTGAATACTTTTAAAAAAATAGCACTTGGTTTTTTTCTGCTTGCAATAAGCAGTTTTAATTTAGTTGCGCAGTATTCAAGAGGTGATCAGGGTGGTAACCTTCCTAAATTTTACAAACAGCACATTCATTTTGGATTTAGCATCGGAATAAATCATACTGATTTTAGAATACATGCCCAGCCCAATTCCAAATTATATAAAAATCTTTATGATAGTATTAATTATCCAAAAGATACACTTACACTAAATTACATAACCAGCAAACCCGAAACAGGATTTAATCTGGGCATAATTTGCGATACACGTTTGCATGAATATTTGCGTTTACGTTTCCTTCCCAATATTGCGTTTGGTTCAAGACAGCTTATTTATTCATTTGTAGGAACAGATACGTTTGACGTAAAGAAAAAAGTGGAATCTACATTCATTAATTTTCCACTCGATTTAAAATTGCAATCAAAACGTATTGGTAATTTTGGTGCTTACATTGTTGGCGGAGGTAATTATAGCATTGATTTAGCATCTCAAAAAGATCAGAAAGCAGATGATCAGGTGGTGCGTTTGCGATCTAGCGATTGGTATTATGAAGCGGGTGGAGGAATGGATTTTTATATGCCTTATTTTAAATTTTCCATAGAGGCTAAGTTAATGGTTGGATTAAGAAATATTTTAATTCAGGATAATCGATTGTTTACAAAACCTATTGATAAATTAAATTCACATATATTTTTATTTTCTTTCACCTTTGAAGGATAACAACCTTTCTGTGTTATGATAAAAGAAATTTCAATCTGCATTCCTGCCAAGGAAGCTTTATCTGAACAATCAATTAAACAATCCGTTTCTAATGAGTTAGGATTAAGTTCTGACGTATCATTTACCTTTCAGGTAATAAAGCGTTCTATTGATGCGCGTAACAGAAACATCAAGATGAATTTAAAATTACGTGTTGTAATAGATGAATCTTTCACGGAAGAGAAGATAGAAATTGATTACAAGACGGTTAATCCAAGGCAAATTGTATATATTGTCGGAGCAGGGCCTGCCGGATTATTTGCAGCATTAAAATGCATTGAGTTGGGCATCAAACCAATTATTATTGAACGAGGAAAAAAAGTAAGAGACAGAAGAAGAGACTTGGCAGCCATTAATAAATCGCATGTTGTTAATTCAGAATCTAATTATTGTTTTGGAGAAGGAGGTGCAGGAACTTATAGCGATGGTAAATTGTATACGCGTTCCGGCAAGAGAGGCAGCATTGATAAAATTTTAAAAACCCTAATTTTTCATGGTGCACATGCAGATATTTTAGTAGATGCGCATCCTCACATTGGCACCAATAAATTGCCAGGCATTATTGAAAACATACGAAATACCATTTTACAATTTGGTGGAGAAATTTGGTTTGAAACGAAGTTGATTGATATTGTACATAAAAACAATGCAATCAATTCCGTTACAGTTCAATCTGCTAATGGAGGCAACAAGGTATTAGAAACTACTAATTTGATTTTAGCAACCGGTCATTCTGCAAGAGATATTTATGAATTACTGCACGATAAAAAAATTTACATAGAGGCCAAGCCTTTTGCCATGGGTGTAAGAGTTGAACATCCGCAGGAAATTATTGATACTATTCAATATCATTGTGCAACTCAAAATGAATGGAAAGATAAACGTGAATTTCTTCCAGCTTCTTCATATAGCTTGGTGCATCAAGTGAATGGGAGGGGCGTGTATTCATTTTGTATGTGTCCGGGAGGAATTATTGCTCCTTGTGCAACAGCACAAGAAGAGGTAGTGACAAATGGTTGGAGTCCTTCAAAACGAAATAATCCGTATGCAAATTCAGGAATTGTGGTGGAGTTAAAATTAACTGATTTTAAAAATAATGGAAAGCATGATCCTTTTTCTGCATTACTGTTTCAGAAAGAACTGGAACGAAATGCCTGGATTTATGGTGGTAAAAAACAGACGGCACCTGCACAACGATTAATTGATTTTATCAATAATCGTGAAAGTAAAAACTTACCCGATTGCTCTTACCAACCTGGAATTGTTTCGGTAAGTATGGATAAAGTGCTTGGGCCATTAATTGCAAATTCCTTAAGAGGAGGTTTTAAAGGATTTGGACAGAAAATGAGAAACTATTTAAGTAATGATGCAATTATTGTTGGTGTTGAATCACGTACAAGTACGCCAGTTCGCATTCCAAGAAATCCGGAATCACTTGAACACATTGAAATAAAAGGTTTATATCCCTGTGGTGAAGGTGCGGGCTATGCAGGTGGAATTGTATCTGCTGCAATTGATGGAGAACGTTGTGCGGAAATGGCTTCTTCAAAATTTTAAAATGCAATTACAAATTTTATTTTCAATCAAAACTTAGAATGATTATATTTATATCACAACATTTTCTTAGCAATTGATTTTGATATATGGTGTTGAAATTTTTTTTAAATCTGAATTTAAACTTAAAAAAAGCACTAGCTATTTTTTTCTTATTCATTTTGGTAAACTATAATCTCAATGCTCAAGGTGTAAAACCATTTTTAGAGATTAGTGGTAAAGCTTTAAATAATAAAGGTAAACAAGTAAATCCGCTTCAAATCAGTGTTTTTGAGAATGGATTTGAACTTTATAAGTTTGAATCAAAATCAGGTATTAAATTAACTTTCGAAAGTAATCGATATTATACAGTAATGATTAAGGCAAAAGACTTTCAATCTTCAACGCTTGTAATCGATAGTAATGTGCCTAAAAAAAAGGAAAAAGAAAATTTTAGATTTGAGTTCGAATATCAATTAACGGAATCAGGTGATACATCAAAAATTGAATCCTCAGAATTACCTGCTGCTATTATTAAGTTCAATAAAGTTAAAAAAGGGTTTTCAATCAGTGATAAATATAATTCGTTTAGAAAAGAGATGAATGAGAAATAGTTTTTAAACTTTAATCCCAATTACAGTTACATCATCAACCTGTTCTAAGTTACCTACCCATTCATTAAATGTTTTTTCCAAATCTTTTCGTTGTTCACTCATAGGTAAATGAGAGATTGAAAGGAGATGCTCTCGTAAATTTTTCGACATGAATTTTTTTCCTTTTTCACCGCCAAACTGATCGGGGAAACCATCAGTTAAGGTGTAAATAATATCTCCGGGATGTAAGTCAATTTCTTTTTCTGTGAATGATTGATCTTGCCTATCGTGTTTACCAACAGGCATCTTGTCGGGTTTGATTTCGATGACTTCAGTCCTAGGTCGAGCGGAGTCGAGACCTGCATCTGTCGACTTCTCGACTTCGCTCGAAGTGACAGCGTGTCTTACTATCCAAACAGGATTGTTTGCGGCAGAAAGAACTAATTTTCTGTTTTTAAAATCATATACACATAAACTGCAATCCATGCCATCTTTACCGCCTTCCTCACTGCCATCTTTTTTGAGTCGGTCGATGATGACATTTCTTGTATGATTTAAAATTTCGGACGGAGCATCTGAATTCTCGATGGCTTTTTCTAAACTGGTTATGTTCAGTAAACTCATGATGGCACCAGGAACACCGTGTCCGGTACTGTCTGCTGTTACAAGAGCAAATTTCCCGTTGTTTAGTGTTGCACTCCAGTAAAAATCACCACTCACTACATCTTTAGGTTTAAAGAAAATGAAGTAATTATCGGTGTTATTATTGGGTTGACCAAAGTCGAGACCTGAACCTGTCGACTTCTCGGCTTCGCTCGAAGTGACAATTGAATTGGTGGCTGAGGTACTCGAATCCACACCATCTCTGGACACTTCGAGTGTCTTGGTGTCCTTAGTATTTTTATTATTCAAATGTTCATCCAAATGTTTTTTAGTAGCCATGAAACTACGCTGAATACGTTCTGCATAGTTGATGCTGTCAGTTATTTCCTTGTGCTTTTCTTCTATCAGGTGTTTTTGTTCTTTTATTTCAGCTGTTGCCTCATCAATTTTTTCTTGTAATTTGATTTGACGTTGTTGCAGTTGACGAGTTCTTATCGCATTAAATCCAAATAACACAGAGAAAAATAATATTACATAAACTACATAAGCTAATGTGTGGCGATACCATGGTGGCAGAATTTCAAAAGCATACGTTGACTCTGAACTAATGGTGTCGTAAACATTTTTTGCTTTCACATGAAAAACATATTTTCCTTCTTTTAGGTTGGTATATTCTTTCTCAAATTTAGTCGACCAATCTGACCAACCATTATCAAAACCTTCTAAAAAAATACTGTACATGTTTTTTTTCTCATTACTATAACTTGCAGCCGCATATTCAAAATGCATGGAGTTATCGCTGAAATTTAAAACAGGCACAAATGATTCAGGTTGTTTAATCGTGAATTT
Source organism: uncultured Flavobacteriaceae bacterium (assembly GCA_964612005.1). Taxonomy (GTDB): domain Bacteria; phylum Bacteroidota; class Bacteroidia; order B-17B0; family Aurantibacillaceae; genus JADJDM01. The sequence goes on from CAZTCG010000026.1 coordinate 11,075, forward strand.
TGTAGAATCTGATTCAAAGAAGTTTCCATTAAAAATTTCTTTGTTTCCGGCTTTTACAGATCTGATTAGTGCATTAAATTTTTGATTATAGTTTTTATTGCGCGTACTTTCATATCTAATAAGTCCATCAGGTCCGCCAAGCCATGTTATTCCATTATTAAGAGGCAGTATGGCATGAATTTCTTTTTCTGAAATTCTTTTAAATGGATTGTTGAACCAGCTAATGCTGTTATTTTTAAACACAGCAATTGCCATTTCGTAGTTTAATGTAGAATTGACTTTAAATATATTAACTTCATTTTCATTTTT
>CAZTCG010000027.1:0-7434 GCA_964612005.1 uncultured Flavobacteriaceae bacterium
GTGAACGCATTCACAGCAGAGGGAAAATCAAACCTTCCGGTTGCAGTTATTCAAAATGGTTCATTGCTAACACAAAAGTTAGCCATTGCAACAATGAACAACATTGAAAAAGAAGTGAAGGAAAAAGAGATTGGCTCCCCTGCCATAATCGTGATTGGCGAAGTGGTTAAAACACATCCGAATTTTGCTTGGCTTGCAAAAGATCATTTTACACTTCTAAATTAATGCGTTATACATTATTCATAATCGTGTTAGCTTCATTTAAAACGTTTTCATTAACACCTATAAATGACCCTAAAAACATGTTATGGTTTGGTTATTTTCAACAACTAAAATTAAACCCAAAATGGTCTTTATCTAGTGATATTCAATTTAGAACAAGAGATGCAATGAAAACGTATTCACAAGCACTTTTTAGATCAGGTTTAAATTATAATTTAAGTGAAAAATTAAGTATAACAGTAGGTTTTGCGCACTTTCGATTTTTCATTACCAACTCGCTCACAAGAAGTGAGTGGAGACCTTGGCAAGAATTAGGATACAATAATGAATACAATAAAATTAAAATTAAACAGCGCTTAAGAATGGAACAGCGATATAATGAAACAGTTATTGAGAAAAAACCTTCTGGTAATTTTCAATTTAATTGGCGATTCAGGTATAAAATGGAATTAAGTTATTTATTAGGAAAAATATTAAACAAGGAATCTTATTTTACTCTTGGGAATGAAGTAATGATAAATGCAGGAAAAATAATAAAGTCAAAAATATACGATCAAAATAGATTTGCATTGGGATTACTATTTCAAATTTCAAATCAATTGTTTTTTCAACCACAGTACATGTTTATCAATCAATATAATTCAAAAACAAATTCAACAGAAAATTATCATGTTTTAAGATTAAATCTAATTCACAAATTATAATTCATGCAAAAAGTCCCACAAAACAATTTATTTCCAATTTTTTTAAAACTGGAAAATTTAAATCTACTGGTTGTAGGTGGTGGCATTATTGCATTAGAGAAATTAACTGCAATTAGGGATAATAGCCCAAACACAAAAATTAAATTAGTTGCAATTACTATTACAGAAGAAATAAAATTTTTAGCAAAGGATTTACCCAATATTCAATTAATAGAAAAAGTGTACGATGAAAATGATTTTGAAGATGTACATCTGGCGATAGCTGCTGTAGGTGATTTAACTTTAAGTGAACGTATTAAAAAAGATGCTAGAAAAAAAGGAGTTCTTTTAAATGCAGCAGATAAACCATTACTATGCGATTTCTATTTAGGTTCCATAGTGCAAAAAGGTGATTTAAAAATTGCCATTTCAACCAATGGTAAATCTCCAACAATGGCTAAAAGGGTTAAAGAAACACTTAATGAAGTTTTTCCAGAGGAAACACAGGAAGTATTGGAAAACCTTTATAAAATAAGAGAAAATTTAAAGGGAAATTTTGAATACAAAGTAAAAACATTGAATAAACTAACTAAAGATTTTGTTTTACCAAATGAAAAAAAATCGCTTGATAGTAAAATAATAAAAGCAGCAATTTATTCTTTTGGAGTAATTCTATTAATGTTATTAGGACATATTATTTTCTCATTTATTCCATTAAACGAAATTGGAAATGTATTTATTTCAAATTTAGATTCAGAATTACTATTGTATTTAATTGGTGGCTTCATTGCACAAATGATAGATGGGGCATTAGGAATGGCATATGGAGTTAGTGTAACAACCTTTTTATTGAGCTTAGGAATTCCTTCAATTACTCCTGCAGTAGCCAGTGCAAGCATGCATACTTCAGAAATTTTTACAACTGGATCATCTTCTTTAGTTTACATGAGGTATAAAAACATAAACATTAAATTATTTAAAGCACTTTTATGGCCAGGGATTATTGGAACAGTATTAGGTGCAACTGCTGTTTCTTTTATAAGCAAAGACAATATATCTATTATAAAACCAATTGTTGCATTATATACATTAACATTAGGTATTTTAATAATTCTTCGAGCACTTAAAATAAATTTAAGAAACAACAATAAAATAAAACAACTATTTCCTGTGGCTTTTTTTGGTGGATTTTTAGATTCTGTAGGTGGCGGTGGATGGGGACCAATAGTAACTACATCACTTGTTGCAGGAGGAAGAAATTTACGGTATGCAATAGGATCATCACATTTAGCAAAATTTTTTGTTGCCTTGATAAGTACTATTACATTTTCAATCATCATTGGTATTAGTCATTGGAAAATAATATTTGGCTTGGTAATAGGCAGTATGATTGCAGCTCCTATATCAATTTATTTATCTAATAAAATACCAATTAAAAAAGGATTAATATTAGTTGGAAGCTTAGTAATTATAATCAGTTTAAAAACAATTATACAAACATTAAATAAATAATCATGATCACAACAGACATCGCAATTATTGGGGCAGGACCCGTAGGATTATTCGCCATTTTTGAAGCCGGACTTTTAAAAATGCGTTGCCATCTTATCGATTATCTTCCTCAGCCTGGCGGACAACTATCTGAAATTTATCCTAAAAAACCCATTTACGATATACCAGGTTTCCCAACTGTATTGGCGCAGGAACTGGTAGATAATTTAATCAAACAAGCAGAACCCTTCAGTCCAACTTTTACCTTAGGTGAACGAATTGAAAAGCTTGATAAATTAGGAGAGCGTGATTTTATTTTAACTACCAATCTTGGTACTAAAATAAGCGCGAAAGTAATTGTTATTGCAGGTGGATTAGGTTGCTTTGAACCACGTAAACCAGAAGTGGAAGGTTTAACGAATTTCGAAAACGGTAAAGGAATTAACTACATGATTTTGGATCCTGAAAAATACCGTGGTCAAAAAATGGTAATTGCAGGTGGAGGAGACAGTGCTTTGGATTGGACCATATTTTTAAGTGAAGTATGTTCTGAATTAACTTTAGTACATCGAAGTGAATCGTTCAGAGGAGCTCCAGATAGTGTAAACAAAGTATTTAAATTAGCAGAGGAAGGAAAAATAAAATTACACCTCAATACCAATTTAACTCATGTTGATGGAGATGAACAATTAAAAGTAGTTGGTATTAAAAACACCAAAACTAATGAAGAAATAGTAATTGAAACTGATCACCTCATTCCTTTATTTGGTTTAAGCCCTAAACTTGGTCCTATCGAAAACTGGGGATTAAACATTGATAAAAATGCAATTGAAGTAAATACAGAGGATTACAGCACAAATGTTCCGGGAGTTTATGCTATTGGTGACATCAACACCTATAAAAATAAATTGAAATTAATTTTATGTGGATTTCATGAAGCGGCATTAATGGCACACAGCGCTTATAAATACATAAATCCGGGAATAAAATATACTATGAAATATACAACCGTAAACGGAGTGAATGGATTTTAAAAACTTGTATTTTTATAGAAATATATTAAATAATTAATAATGAAAATCAACATCAAACGACTAAACGATAACTTCCACATGGAAGCAAAAAATGAAGATGGAAATAGCATCCAAATGGATAGTTCGCCAGACATTGGAGGCGAAGGAAAAGGAATGCGTCCGATGCAACTTTTGCTTGCAGCAGTGGGTGGTTGCAGCGCCATTGATGTAATTTTAATTTTGAAAAAACAAAAACAAATAATTGAGGATTTTGAGGTAGAAGTTGAAGGTGAACGCGAAAAGATTGAAGATTATTCCTTGTTTAGAGAGATTTGTCTTCACTTTAAGTTTAAAGGTAAAGTAGATAAAGATAAAGCAGAACGCGCGGTAAAATTATCAGTTGATAAATACTGTTCAGTATCAAAAACACTCGAACCAACTGCTAAAATTTCATACAAGGTTAGTGTAAATGAAGTATAATTTTGATTTATGATTTTAGATTTAAGATTGAAAAAAATAAAATCTTTCGCTCCTCTCCTTCGGAGAAGAGTAAGGAGGTGTGGTCAGACAAGCAAAAAAAATAGGTAAATTTTAATTTTAAAATTTATAAAGAAAATTAAACATGAAAAACAAACAATTCGAAACAAAAGCCATACGCGCACAATTAGACCGAAGTAAAAACAACGAACACTCCGTTCCAATTTATTTAACCAGCAGTTTTGTATTTGATACTGCCGAAGACATGCGCGCTGCATTCAACGAAGAAAATAATGATTATATCTATTCGCGTTACGTTAATCCTAACAATAACGAGTTCATCAATAAAGTTTGTTTATTGGAAAATGCTGAAGCCGGATTTGCTACTGCATCTGGTATGGCAGCTATTTTCACCACATTCATGGCATTACTAAAATCGGGAGATCATGTCATTTCTTGCTCCTCTGTTTTTGGTGCAACGCATGCTATCTTCACTAAACATTTCCCAAAATGGAACATCAGTCATTCCTATTTCGATACGAACCAGGTTGATGTTTTAGAGTCATTGATTAAACCGGAAACCAAATTCATTTACCTAGAAACTCCTACCAATCCGGCTATTGAATTAATCGATTTGGAATATGTTGCAGCAATTGCAAAAAAACATGGAATAATTTTAATAGTAGATAATTGTTTTGCAACTCCTTATTTACAACAACCTATTCAATTCGGGGCAGATTTAGTTATTCACTCTGCAACCAAATACATGGATGGTCAGGGACGAGTACTTGGAGGAATTGTTGTTGGTAAAAAAGAATTGGTTCAGGAAATTTATTTGTTCGGAAGGTTAACAGGTCCATCCTTAAGCCCTTTCAATTCATGGGTATTAAGTAAAAGTTTAGAAACACTTGCTTTACGAATGGATAGACATTGCGATAATGCATTGTATGTTGCACAACAACTTGAAGGACATATTTCATTAGAGAATGTTTCTTATCCTTTTCTGCCTTCACATCCACATCACCACATTGCAAAAAAACAAATGCGAGCTGGTGGAGGCATTATTACCATTACACTGAAAGGTGGTTATGATGCTGCTAAAAAATTCATGGATCAATTGCAAATGATTAAGATTTCTCCAAATCTAGGTGATGCGAGAAGTATTGCTACTCATCCTGCATCATCAACTCATTGCAAATTAAGCTTACAAGAACGAGCAAAAGTTGGTATAACAGATGGACTAATAAGAATTTCGATTGGTTTAGAAAACAAAGATGACATTTTACAGGATATAACTCAGGCATTAAATACATTGTAAGGTGAATAAGATAAAAGAAATAGCACAATTGATTGAAGGTAAATCGGCTCTAGAAATTCTTCAATTAATCTCTTCATTAACTAATGAAAGAATTGTATTCTCTACAAGTTTAGGATATGAAGACCAGGTAATCACGCATTTTATTTTTTCAGAAAAATTACCAATCGACATATTTACATTAGATACAGGAAGAATTTTCCCGGAAACCTATTCTGTACTCAATAGTACCTTAGATAGGTATAAACAAGAGATTAAAGTTTTTTATCCAAATACCGAACAAGCTCAGGATTTAGTTACTAAAAAAGGTCCTTTTAGTTTTTATGAAAGCACAGAAAATCGAAAAGAATGCTGTTATATCCGTAAAGTAGAACCTTTAAAACGTGCATTAAAAGGTTATACCATTTGGATTACAGGAATAAGAGCTGAGCAATCAGGTAACAGAGAAGGCATGAGTTTTACAGAATGGGATGAAACTAATCAGATTTTAAAAGTCCATCCACTTTTAAATTGGACTTTTGATGAAGTAAAAGAAGAAATTAAAAAACACAATATTCCTTACAATCCTCTTCATGATAAAGGTTTTGTAAGTATTGGCTGCCAACCATGTACTCGAGCTATTAAAGATGGTGAAGATTTTAGAGCAGGCAGATGGTGGTGGGAAGACAACAGTAAAAAAGAGTGCGGATTGCACAGTAAATAAAAAATAGTATTAAAATTAAAATAACTAGCCTCTCTTCTTCGGAGAGGGGTTGGGGTGAAGTCAAAAACATGAAAACACAACACGATTACTTAGACCAATTAGAAGCAGAAGCCATTTATATTCTGCGTGAAGTAGCCGGACAGTTTGAACGTCCTGCTTTATTATTCAGTGGTGGAAAAGATAGTATTTGTTTGGTACATCTTGCTTTAAAAGCATTTCGTCCAGGCAAATTTCCATTTCCATTAGTACATGTAGATACAGGGCACAACTTCCCTGAAGCATTGGATTATAGAGATAACCTTGCAAAAAAATTAGATGAAAAACTAATTGTAAGAAAAGTAGAAGACACTATTAAAGCAAAAAAACTACAAGACGCGAAAGGAAAGTTTCCAAGCAGAAATGCCTTGCAAACATATACTTTACTGGATGTTATCGAAGAGTTTGAATTTGATGCCTGTATAGGTGGTGCAAGAAGAGATGAAGAAAAGGCACGTGCAAAAGAACGTATCTTTTCGGTAAGAGATGAATTCGGTCAATGGAATCCAAAGAAACAACGTCCTGAGTTATGGAGCATTTATAACGGTAAAATCAATAAAGGTGAAAACGTGCGTGTGTTTCCAATTAGTAACTGGACAGAGTTAGATGTTTGGAATTACATTAAACGTGAAAACATTGAACTACCATCTATTTATTTCACACACGAAAGAGAATGTATTGTTACTGAAAACGGTCAGTTAATGAATACAAATGAATTTGTAGTTCGTGAGGAAAGTGATGTAATCGTCACCAAAAAAGTACGATACAGAACGGTGGGCGATATGACTTGTACAGCAGCAGTTCAAAGTGAAGCATACACTATTGATGATATCATTGCTGAATTAAAAGAAGCAAAAATCAGTGAACGTGGCGCAACCCGTATGGACGATCGCATAAGTGAAGCAGCTATGGAAGACCGGAAAAAAGGGGGGTATTTTTAGAGGAGTTATAAGTGATGAATGATAAGTGATAAGTCATGAGTGAAGAGTTGTGAGTGATGAGTGATGAGTGATGAATAATAAGTGATGAGTGATGAGTGATAAGTGATAATGTTAAGATATAAACTAGAATTAAATAAAGTTTAAAAAATAATGAGTGAACGAAAAAGTATTATAAAAGATAAAAGTTTTTTATTTGCTATTGGTGTTGTATAAATTTACAAATCACTTGTAGAGAATAAAAAGGAATTTATTTTGAGTAAACAATTACTAAGAAGTGGTACCGCAATTGGCGCATTGGTAAGAGAAGCTCAAAATGCAGAAAGTAAAGCAGATTTTATTCATAAACTTTCAATTGCACAAAAAGAATGTGATGAAACAATTTATTGGATTGAATTATTATATCAAACTAAATACATAAATCAATTAGAATTTGAAGGCATATATAACCAATCAAATGAATTACTAAAAATGATTCGTAGTGCTATTATAACTACCAAAAATAATCATCTTAAAAATAAATCATAACTCATGATTCATAACTCATAACTCATAA
>CAZTCG010000027.1:7444-11373 GCA_964612005.1 uncultured Flavobacteriaceae bacterium
AAGCACATTAATCGGTAGATTATTGTACGATAGCAAATCCATTTCTACAGATATTATTGAAACATTAACACGTCAAAGTAAAACCGTTGGAACAAATACTGAAATTGATTTGGCATTATTAACTGATGGCTTACGTGCAGAACGCGAACAAGGCATAACCATTGATGTTGCCTACAAATATTTCAGTACCGAAAAAAGAAAATTCATCATTGCAGATACACCAGGTCATATTCAGTACACCCGTAACATGTTTACGGGGGCATCAAATGCAGATTTGGCAATCATATTGGTAGATGCAAGAAACGGAATTACAGATCAAACCAAACGGCACAGTATTATTTCATCATTACTTGGAATTCCAAATGTATTGGTATGTATAAATAAAATGGATTTGGTCGACTATTCCGAAGATGTATTCAATACAATAAAAGCAGATTACACTGATTTTTCAAAACCACTTTCACTAAAACACATTCATTTTATACCTGCATCAGCGCTGGCAGGTGATAACGTAGTTAGTCCATCAGCAAATATGCCTTGGTATAATGGGCAACCTTTATTAAAGTTTTTAGAGGATGTTACCATAATTGAAAATGAACAAAAACAAGAAGCCCGTTTTCAAGTGCAATATGTTATTCGTCCACAAACACATGAGCTGCACGATTACAGAGGTTATGCCGGTAAAGTATTAAGCGGAACATATCATAAAGGACAACGAGTATTAGTATTGCCTTCAGGAATTGAAACAAGCATTGATAAAATAGAAAAACATCAACAAGAAGTTGAAGTTGCTACAATTGCTGATCCTGTTGTAATTCATTTAAAAGATGATGTTGATATCAGTAGAGGAAGTAGCATTGTTGCTCTTGAAAAACAACCAACAACTGAGCGAGAATTAAATGCAACCATCTGCTGGATGGATAATAATGCATTTCAACCCGGACAAAAATTATTATTGCAGCAAAATAGTTTTAGAACAAAAGCAATGATTAAAGAAATTCATGCAAAAGTTGATATCCATACTTTTGAAAATTTAGAAAGCGATGGTACAATGAAACTAAATGACATTTGTAAAGTACTTATTAAAACTGCTGAAAGCATTAGTTTTGATACCTATTCAGAAAACCGATCAACAGGTGCTTTCATCTTAATCAACGAAAACTCAAACAACACCGTTGCGGCGGGAACCATTTATTAAATATGGCTGATAAAAAATTCATAAAACAGTTATTTGAAACACATAGTAATAAAACCAATTTGCCATCTCCATTTTTGGTGCAGGATTTTATTGATACCATTCTCTCTGTTTTGTTTCCAGCATACAGCAACAAAAACTTTTCGGATAAAGAAGAGTTGGAACAAGAATACAGCAATGCACAACAACTACTTTTAACAGCTTTATTGTATGTAGAAAATTTTATGGATGATGAAATTGAATCTGTCATTTCAAATTTTGATAAGCAATTACCATCAATCTATTCACTTTTGAATAAAGATGCAGAAGCAATAGAAGCCGGAGATCCTGCTGCTAAAAACAGAGATGAAGTCATTCGTTCCTATCCCGGATTTTATGCTATTGCTATTTATCGCATTGCACATGCTTTACACAAATTAAATGTTCCGTTCATTCCAAGAATATTAACGGAGATTGCCCACAGTAAAACAGGTGTAGATATTCATCCTGCTGCAAAAATTGATGAACGTTTTTTCATCGATCATGGAACTGGAATTGTAATTGGCGAAACAACAGAGATTGGTAAGAATGTAAAATTGTATCAGGGGGTTACTTTGGGTGCATTGAGTGTGAGTAAAAACATGGCTCAAACCAAACGCCACCCAACCATTGAAGATAATGTAGTAATTTATGCAGGAGCTACTATTTTAGGAGGGAATACAATAATTGGTCACTCATCTGTAATTGGAGGTAATGTTTGGTTAACTGAAAGTGTTCCTGCTAATTCAGTCATTTATCACAAAGCACAAATCAATATCGAAAAAGCAAAATAAATTATGGCAACTCTTCTAGATTTTATTGGCAATACACCCCTTGTAGAATTGCAACACATTAATAAAAAACCGAATGTAAAATTATTAGCAAAACTCGAAGGTCATAATCCCGGAGGAAGCGTGAAAGATAGAGCTGCCTATGGATTAATCAAAGGCGCTATTGATCGTGGCGAACTAAAACCCGGCATGAAATTAATTGAAGCTACCAGTGGAAATACAGGAATTGCCTTAGCTATGATAGCCCGATTAATGAATGTGGAAATTGAATTGGTAATGCCCGAAAACTCAACACGAGAAAGATTGCTCACCATGAAAGCATTTGGAGCAACGGTTACGCTAACACCTGAATCCGTTGCCATGGAAGGCGCTATTGATTTTGCCCACAAAAAAGTGAGTGAAGGTGGATATTTAATGCTCAACCAATTTGCAAATCAAGATAATCCTAACATGCATTATAAATCTACCGGTCCGGAAATTTATCGCGATACAAATGGACAAGTTACTCACTTTGTTTCAGCTATGGGAACTACAGGTACAATTATGGGCGTATCACGTTATTTAAAAGAACAAAATCCAAACATTCAAATTATTGGCGCTCAACCAAAAGATGGGGCAAAAATTCCGGGAATACGAAAATGGCCGATTGAATATTTACCAAAAATATTTGATGCAAAACGAGTTGACAGAATCATGGAAGTTTCGGATACAGACGCTAAAATAATGGCTCAACGTTTGGCAAAAGAAGAAGGTGTTTTCGCAGGAATGAGTAGCGGTGGTTCTGTTGCTACAGCCATTAAATTAATTGATGAAATTGAAAGTGGGGTTGTTGTAGCAATCATTTGTGATCGTGGAGATAAATATTTATCTACTGATTTATTTGAATAATTATCTTTGTTATGTATGCGATTAAACATAAATAGAATATTTCTCGTCCAACTACTATATCTTTCATTAGCAGGAACTACTGCACTTCAAAAAATAATTCCATTCGAAATTCCTACATGGTTTATTTCAAAATTTCAAAATTCAATTGGATTGATTCCTTTTGGCATAGAAATTTCCTTCATCATTATTACGCTACTAGAAAGTGCTATTGCATCAATAATTTTAATATCTATTGTTAAAAAGGAATATCAATCAGAGAATGATAAATCGTTTTTAAAATTAGCATTGGAGCTCAGCTTGATTTTGTTTCTAATTTTATTCTTTGGCTCATTTTTAACGATGAACTATGAAAATGGTGCGCTTGATTTTATTTACTTTATTGGAACTATCTATCTTTATGGTTTTTTTATAATTAAAAATAAAGAAAAGCAAACTAAAATTATATAATGAAACTAGCATTTAGGAAGTTTGGTGAAGGGAAAGCACTATTAATATTACACGGTCTTTTCGGACAAAGTGATAATTGGAACACTTTGGCAAAACAATTTTCTGAACAAAATTTTGAAGTCTTCACAATTGATTTACGAAATCATGGATTATCTCCACATCACCAAGCTTGGGATTATGAGGTAATGGCAAATGATATTTACGAATTCATTCGAGATTATAATATTCAACAACCTATTCTTTTAGGTCATTCAATGGGAGGTAAAGTGGCGATGAATTTTGCATTAAATTATGATGGAATATTAGATAAGTTAATTGTTGCTGATATAGCTCCTGTTCAATATCCTGCCCACCATCATGAAGTATTATTCGCATTAAATTCAGTGGATTTTAATAATGTTAAGTCAAGGAAAGAAGTGGAGGAAATTCTTGCTAATAGTATACATGATTTTGGCACAAGGCAGTTTTTATTAAAAAACATTTATTGGGAAAATAGTGCTGAAAATAAAATGAATTGGCGATTTAATTTGAAAGTAATAACTGAAAAATACAATGAAATTTTAAGTGAAGTTAATCACAAGAGTAGTTTA
>CAZTCG010000028.1:0-9110 GCA_964612005.1 uncultured Flavobacteriaceae bacterium
AGCAATTAAAGAGCCATTAAGCCTTCAATTTCAAGCGCTTGTTTATACACCTTAATTATTTCATCCGCATTAATAGCAACTTGTTTAGCAGTAATAGAAATGTATTTACCACTTGAGGAATTCTTTTGAGTAATTTCAGCATCTTCATTAAAAATAGCCTCTGCAATAGCCATTTTTTTATTATCTGCAGGTATAATGAATTTAAACATATATACGCAAGGAAACTGATGTTCCTTTTCTAGCTTTAATTTAAATTCTTCAAAATTATTTTCAGCCATTGATTCGGTAATGTAGAGGTAAAAAGTAAATCTTATAAATCAGGTAGAAACCAAAAATAATTAAAATCACCCCGGAAATGATATTGATTGTTTTCATCAATTTAGGGGTTAAATATTTTTTTATTTTGTACGAAATAAATGTTTTCAACAAGTCGGTTGATAAAACAACGCCTAATGTAAAACTGAAAAAAATAATTATTCTTAAATAATTAAATTCAAATTTACTTCCTACGGTTGTGGCTGTTGCCAGCCAGAAAATCCAAACAAAAGGATTTAATAAATTGATGAAAAATCCTTTTAACCCTAGTAGGAAAGGATGAGGTAATTTTTCTTTTGCAGGAATTTTATTAATGAAATTTTCTTCTGTGTTCCTGTTAACCTCAGTTTCTATATTTAAATGACTAATACCTGTTCTGTCTTCTATTTGAGCTTCTGTTTTTGGTGGCTTAGAATATAAATTAAATGAACCATAAACTATTAATACAATACCTCCAACAACTCCAATAAATGATTGATTGCGTTGGTCGCTCAATAAACCTTGCGCACCAAATGAAAGCAGTAAAAAAATTAAAACAACCAATAATAAATCACTTAAAAATATACCGATGGCAAGTGAAGCTCCCGACTGAAAACCATGCTTAATGCCAGTATTAATTAATGCGAAGAATCCGGGTCCAAATGAAAAAGCCAAAACTAATCCTAAAATTATTCCTTCATAAATTGCTTCAAGCATAGTTTAAACAATATGGTTATTTAAATAATCTTGCCACTCTTCCAGCATTTTTCCTTTTAATACTCTAGGAAATTTATGCTGAGAACCTAATTTCCCTTTTTGTTTCATGAAATCCATAAAAAATTGATGCGAAAAAACATCAACGAAAATTTCTTTTAAAGCATGTCCTCGTTCCACTCTGTAATCGTCATTTAATATTTTTAAATGCTCATCAATTTTGGTTTTAAGCAATTCCTTATTTATCTTATCATCAGTTGCAATATACCAATGATGAGCAAATAAGCCTTCATGCGGAATACCACAAACAGTATACTCGCCGACTTCAATATTTAATTCTTTAGCTGCAAGTACTAATGCTTTGTTCATGTTATCTACACTTAAATGTTCTCCACACATACTAAGAAAGTGTTTTGTTCTGCCGGTAATAATAATTTCACTTTCGTCAACATTTGTAAATTTAATGGTGTCGCCAATTAAATACCTCCATGCACCCGAGCAGGTAGAAATTAAAGTTGCATATTCAACATTATTTTCTACTTCATTTATTAAAAGTGTTTTTGGGTTTCCTTTTAGGTTACCGTCTGCATCAAAATTCTCGTTATTGAATGGAATAAATTCGAAAAAAATACCATTATCTAAAACCAGTTTCATTGAACCATTATTATTTGCACCGGTTTGAAAAGCCATAAAACCTTCCGAAGCCAAATAAGTATCTAAAATGATTAATGGAAACTTCGTTAGTTTTTCATAACTTTTAAGATAGGGCGCATAGGAAACACCGCCACTTACAAATATGCGCAGGTTGGGCCAGATATCGTGTATGGTTTTAACCTTGTAATGCTCAACAATTTTTTCGAATATAATTTGAATCCATGCAGGTACACCGCAAACCACTCCAATATCCCATTTAGAAGCATTTGCAACAATGTCATTTAATTTTGAGTTCCAGTCTTTATGCCTTGAAATTACCGGTCCGGGTTTGTAAAAAAACTGAAACCAAAACGGTATATTTCCTGTAGTAATACCGCTTAAATCTCCTTCGTAATAAGTTCCATTAAAATTTAAATGTGTGCTGCCACCAACCATTAATACTCGCTTTTGAAAAAACTCTTTTGGTAAATCTACTTGAGATAATGATAAGGTTTGACGCATACTAACTTTCCGAATCGCTTTTAGCATATCGCGTGTAACAGGAATATGTTTGCTGGAAGCTTCTGATGTTCCCGAACTTAATGCAAAATATTTTACATGATTTGGCCAACATACAAAAGGTTCTCCGTTTAAGCATCTATACCACCAGTTTTTAAACATGCTATTGTAGTCGTGCGCAGGAATTTCACCTCGAAAAACACTTTGGAAATTTTTATCTTTTAATTTTTTTGAAAATTGGTAATGTTCTCCAAAAGCAGTGAATTCTGCTTTTTTCATCAATTGTTGGAGGGTTAATAATTGCTTTTTTAAGGCAGTTTTTCTGCTTGCAGGTAATTTTCCTCTTAATTCAATTGCTTTTTTAAGTATAGATCCTAAAATTGCCATTCCACTTCAAACATTAAATTTTAGCGAATGTATCTGAAATCCTGATTGTTTTTTATACCACGAACACTTTCATAAATGAGTTTAATCACATCTTCTACATCATGCTTGTTAACTGCTTCTACAGTTGTATGCATATAGCGCAGCGGCAATGAAATTAAAGAAGAAACAACTCCGCCATTTGAATAGGCAAACGCATCTGTATCTGTTCCTGTTGCCCTTGAAACTGCTGCACGCTGAAATGGAATTTTATTTTTTTCTGCCGATTGGATGATGTGATTTAATAATTTATTATGAACTGCCGGACCATAAGTTAAAACCGGTCCTTTACCACACGATATATCGCCACTGTTTACTTTGCTCATCATAGGTGTTTGTGTATCATGAGTAACATCAGTTACGATGGCAACATTAGGTTTAATTCGTTGTGTAATCATTTCTGCACCGCGTAAACCAACTTCTTCTTGAACAGAATTTACAATGTATAAACCAAACGGCAACTTTACTTTATTTTGTTTTAATAAGCGAGCAACTTCTGCAATCATAAAACCGCCAATACGATTATCTAAAGCTCTTCCCACGTAATATCGATCATTTAAAATCATAAACTCATCCTCGTAAGTAACCACGCAACCTACGTGAACTCCTAACTCTTCAACTTCTTTATCGGATTTACAACCACAATCCAAAAAGATATTTTTTAAACTTGGGGTTTCTTCTCTTGCAGCATCGCGCACATGTATTGCTGGCCAACCGAAAACTGCTTTAACCATACCTTTTGATGTATGAATATTAACTCGTTTTGATGGAGCAATTTGATGATCGCTACCCCCATTTCTTTTTAAATAGATAAAACCATCTTTTGTAATGTAGTGAACAAACCAACTTATTTCGTCAGCATGCGCTTCAATAACAACTTTATATTCTGCTTCCGGATTAATAACTCCTACCGTTGTTCCATAATTATCTGAAAAATAGGTATCAATATATGGTTTTAAATAATCTAGCCACATTTGTTGTCCTTCCCATTCAAAGCCGGTTGGTGATGGATTATTTATATAACGTTCTAAAAATACTACCGATTCTTTATTTAAAATGGATGATTTACTTTTTGATTTTTTATCTTTAGACATAGTATAATATTTTAAAGAAATAAAAATAACGTATTTCTACTTAATAAAAAAGCTATTTTTACTTTAGCAAAAATGGAATGGTTAGAACACATCGATCAACAATTATTTCTTAAGATTCATCTTCTTCGTTTTTATTTATTAGATATAACTATACCTTATCTTACTTCTTTTGTTACATGGTCTCCATTTTTTGTAATTGCAATTTATTTTTTATATAAAAAATACCTTAAGAAAATAGTTATTGTTTTATTGTCTTTTTCCCTTTTAATAGGTATTTCTGACCCTCTTTCCAATCTAGTTAAAAAAAGTGTAAAACGATACCGACCATCACATAACCTACAATTAAAAGATAAAATTATTTCTCTTGAAAACTATAAAGGTGGACAATATGGATTTGTATCCAGTCACGCAGCTAATAGTTTTGGAATAGCTTGTTTAATGATTTTGTTTTTTAATGAATT
Source organism: uncultured Flavobacteriaceae bacterium (assembly GCA_964612005.1). Classification (GTDB taxonomy): domain Bacteria; phylum Bacteroidota; class Bacteroidia; order B-17B0; family Aurantibacillaceae; genus JADJDM01. The sequence goes on from CAZTCG010000028.1 coordinate 4,139, forward strand.
AAAGAAAGGTTGGAAATTACTAATTCTGGCATGGGCTATTTTAATTTGCTACACGCGAATTTATTTGGGAGTTCATTACCCTTCTGATATCATTGGAGGTTCATTAATTGGATTAACTGCTGCATTTATTTCCAAATATATTTTCAATCAATTGGAGATGAAATTTTATCCCTTAAATCATCAATCATAATAAAGTATGAAAAAAATTTATTTTTATTTTTTTTTAATTTACACCTCTCATTTCCTTGCTCAATTGCCTGATACCGATATTTATTTGTTTGATATAAAATGTACCGGGAAAACTATTAAAATTGAAAATCAAAAAAACATTACGAATAGAAAAGGTTACGATAATCAACCTTATTTCCATCCAGACAAACCCTTACTTTATTTTGTTTCCATTAAAGATGATAATCAATCTGATGTTTACTTTTATGATCTAAATAAAAAAAACATTCAGCAATTTACTAAAACTTCAATCAGCGAATATTCACCACAACTTAGTCCGGATAAAAAATTTATTACTTGTGTTGTAGTTGAAGCTGATTCTACTCAGAAAATTTATGCTTACGATGTTTTAGGAAAAACAAATGGTAAAGCAATATTTAATGAGGATTCAATTGGTTATTATTCTTGGATGAATACGGATACCATAATTTACTATAAATTAACTCAGCCACATAGTTTGCAAGTTTATGATTTATCTACTAATCAAAATGTGTGTATTGCTCAACATCCTGCTCGTGGATTTAAATCGATTGATTCAGATAAATTTTTTTATGCACTAAAAGAATCAGATACAACGCAAATAAGAAGTTATTCAGCTTTATTAAAAAAATCAGAAATAATTGCCTTAACTAATAAAACCAATGAAGATTTTATTTGGCAAGAACCATTTGGTTTATTAAAATCTGAAAATCAAAAAATTTTCCGCTACGATTCAGGATTTGAGCTTTGGGTTGAAATACTTGATTTAAGTAAAATTATTTCAAAAAAAATTAGTCGATTTGCACTGAGTAAAGATAAAAAACACCTTGCAGTTGTGGTTCATAATAATTGATTATTATTTTTTTAATGGTGTAGTGTGTCAACTAATGTTGCACTTTTTTTAAAATCATATCTCCAAGTAATTAAGTTAATACATTATTGATTTTTCGTTTAGTTATTTCGATTTAAAAACGAAATGGAATTATCTAATGAAATTGATAAAGTAGAATATATTACAACAAAAGATTTTAATACTAACTATTTGTTGCAAAACAAACCTTTAATTATTAAAAATGTTTCACCTGGCGCAAGTGCCTTTAATAAATGGAATATTAATTATTTCAAAAAAAATGCAGGCAACTTGATGATAGATGTACATGATAATAGAATAAAAAATAGCGCTACAACATCCATTACAAAAGCTGATAAGAAAATTCTTTTTTCTGATTACCTTGATATTATTGAAGCGAATAAAGAAAGTGATTATCGAATTTTTTTGTTCAATTTATTTAAAATTAAACCTGGGTTTAGAAACGATTTTCCATGTCCGGATATTTTTTCCGGTCTGTTAGATAAAATTGGCTACATGTTTTTTGGTGCTAAAAATTCTGATGTTCGCATACATTATGATATTGATAATTGTAATGTGTTACATACACAGTTTTTAGGCAGAAAAAAAATCACACTATTTTCGGCTGATTACTCAGAAATGTTATATCAATTACCTTTTACAACTCATTCTATTGTTGACATCAATAAAATAAATTACGATAAATATCCTGCAATTAAATATGTAAAAGGTTATGAACTAATTTTAGAACCAGGTGAAACATTGTTTATGCCCTCAGGTTTTTGGCATCATATGCATTATATTGATGCTGGTTTTTCGGTAAGTTATAGAAAATTACCCGTAAGCATCACGGATACCTTACATGGCATAGCTAACCTTGCGTTTAATTTGCCATTGGATAAAACAATGAACTTTTTATTGCCAAAACAATGGTCGAATTTAAAACAAAATGAATCACATAGAAAAGCTAATCATATCTTGAAAAATCACTTCACAACAAGTTCAGTTTAAAGTAAATTATTTGTAAATATTTTATCTCGTTATCCTTTTTTGAAGTAGTAGCATTCTTAAAATTTGCTTAGTTTTATTGCTTTATCACATGAAGATATTAAGCAGTATTCAAATTAAAGAACTTGATTTAATAAGTATTCAAAAGCAAAATATTAGCTCTGCCGAATTAATGGAAAGAGCTGCAAATGTTTGTTTGCCCAAACTATTAAGTTTTTCTGATGACAATAAAAATTTTATAGTTTTTTGTGGTAAAGGAAATAATGGTGGTGACGGATTAGCAATTGCACGACTTTTAACTGACAGAAAAAGAAAAGTGCAGGTTTTTATTGTAAACTATAAAAATGAAGCGTCCAACGATTTTAATCATCAACTACATTTACTAAAAAGTAAATATCCAGATATCATACATTATATAAATGATGAGAACGAGTTAAATAGCATATCACTTCATAATGCTATAATTGTAGATGCTCTTTTGGGTGTTGGATTAAATAAAAATATAGAAGGCTTATTGTTATCGTGTATAAAATTCATTAATAATTCACATTCTAATGTAATTTCAATAGATATACCAACAGGAATAGCCGCCGATCAGCCATTGATTATAAATGAAGCTATAATTGCACAACAAACGTTAACTTTTCAGCAACCCAAATTCAGTTTCATGTTTCCGGAAATACAGTTTTTTACTGGTAAACTGGATGTTTTGGATATTGGTTTGGATGCAGAAATTATTCAGCAATTTAGTAGCCCATTTCATTATGTATCATTGCACCTTGCTCAACATTTTCGATTGCCTCGCTTCATAGTATCTCACAAAGGAAATTATGGTCATGCTTTATTAATTTGCGGTCAAAAAGGTATGATGGGCGCTGCTCAAATTGCAGGAAAAGCATGTTTAAGGTCGGGAGTAGGTTTGCTTACAATGAATATTCCGGCATGTGGTTTAACTATAATTCAGCAAAAATTACCTGAAGCAATTGTTCATGCTGATGTTGAAGAAAATTACATTAGTGCTTTGCCCGACGTCGATTTATATAACTCCATTGGTATAGGCTGTGGAATTGGTAAAGAAAAACAAACGCAAAACATACTTAAGTTATTAATACAAAATTATAAGGGTAAACTTTTATTAGATGCAGATGCAATAAATATATTATCTGAAAACAAAACATGGATTTCTTTTTTACCCAAGTATACTATTTTAACTCCTCACCCGAAAGAATTTGACCGACTAACAGGCAATCATAGTAATTCATATGATCGTTTTAAAACTGCTCAGGAATTTTCAAAGAAATATCAGATTATCATTGTGCTCAAAGGTTCAAAAACTGCGTGCATTATGCCTGATGGAAACGTTTTTTTTAATTCAAGCGGAAATCCTGGACTTGCAAAAGGCGGCAGTGGTGATGCCTTAAGTGGAATAATAACAGGTTTATTAGCCAGAGGTTATGCTCCTAATCATGCAGCAATTTTAGGGGTTTATTTGCACGGGTTAGCTGCAGATTTAGCGCTCAATAAAAATCATGAAGAATCATTATTAATTACTGATGTAATTGAAAAATTACCAAAAGCTTTTCAAAAATTATATTCATGATTTTGTCCTTTTATTTCTTGTTTTTCAAACATATTAACAACTTATAAAAAACAGCTAAAAACCTTAATTTTTTGGTAATTTTGGTCTTTAAACTTTTATTTAACTATGAGCGCTGACGTATTATTAGGTTTACAATGGGGTGATGAGGGAAAAGGGAAAATCGTTGATGTTTTAACTCCAAAATATGATATTATTGCCCGTTTTCAGGGCGGCCCAAATGCCGGGCATACATTAGAATTCAATGGAATTAAACATGTATTGCATACCATACCAAGTGGAATTTTTCATGATGGTAATTTAAATATTGTAGGAAACGGAGTAGTAATTGATCCTGTCATATTTAAAAAAGAAATTGATGCACTTAAAAAAATGGGGGTTGATGTAAAAAGTAAACTCTATTTATCAAAACGTGCACATTTAATTTTACCAACGCATCGTTTAATTGATGCTGCCTCAGAAGCGGCAAAGGGCAAAGATAAAATTGGTTCCACACTTAAAGGAATTGGTCCAACATACATGGATAAAACCGGAAGAAACGGAATACGTGTAGGTGATATCAACAGTTCAAAATTCAAAGAAAAATACGATTCATTGGTTGCAAAACACAAGCAACTTTTAGCATTTTATCAATTCGATTACAATTTGTCTGAACTAGAACCTGCATTTTTCGAAGGAATTGAAGTACTTAAAGAATTGGGTCATGTGGATAGCGAACAATTTATTAATACACAAATGCACAGTGGAAAAAAAGTATTGGCAGAGGGTGCGCAAGGTTCATTATTGGATATTGATTTTGGTACATATCCTTTTGTAACTTCATCGAATACTGTTACTGCTGGCGCTTGCACCGGTTTAGGAATTGCTCCAGGAAAAATAGGAAATGTAATTGGAATTTTTAAAGCTTATTGCACTCGTGTTGGTAGCGGACCATTTCCAACAGAGTTGGAAGATGCAACCGGTGAAAAAATAAGAGCAATTGGTCGCGAATTTGGTGCTACAACTGGTCGCCCTCGCAGATGTGGCTGGCTGGATTTACCTGCATTAAATTATGCCATTATGATTAATGGAGTTACTGAATTGATGATGATGAAAGCCGATGTGTTAAGTGAATTTGATTCCATAAAAGTGTGTACTCATTACATCTTAAATGGAGAAAAAATAGATTATTTACCTTTCGATATCATCAACGAAAAAATTGAGCCTGTTTATGTTGAGTTAAAAGGTTGGAAAACCGATTTAACGCAATTGGAACATAAAGAACAATTACCAAAAGAACTTACTGATTATATTTCATTTATAGAAAAAGA
>CAZTCG010000028.1:9120-11272 GCA_964612005.1 uncultured Flavobacteriaceae bacterium
ATCAGTATCGTATCAATTGGCCCCGATAGAAAACAAACCATCTTCATGAATGAAGTATTGGTGAAATAATTTAATTTCCACTATTAAAGTTGAAAGCTTATTTTCAGCGCATTAAATTTTTACTGATTTGTTTGGTAATTATTTTAGTTGCCTATGCAGATTGTCGTTTACTTTTTTATTGGTTCAATAAATCCAGTTTCCCTGAAATAAGTTTTTTATCTTATTTAAAGATTTCTTGGTTTGCTATTCCATTCGATTTGGTTGCGCTACTTTATACCAATGTATTTTTTATTTTAATTCTAGCGTTTCCAATTCAAATTATACATATAAAATGGGTGCGAAAGTCTCTAAAATGGATTTTTCTCATTACCAATGGAATTGCTATTCTAGCCAATTGCTCTGACTTTGCTTACTTTGAATTCATTCACAAAAGAAGCACTTTTGATGTTTTTGAATTAATGAGTACTCAAACAGATTTTTTAACCTTATTGCCTAGTTTTATTGTTGATTTTTGGTATGTTTTTTTATTTACAATTCTTTTTGTATTCCTCATTCACTTGCTCTATAACTATTCTTATCATAAAATAATTACTTTACAAAACTTTGAATTTCAAAAAACAGGTAAACAACTAAAAACAAATTCAATTCCCTTTTTATTAACTGTGTTTTTTACGATTATTGGTATGAGAGGGGGCTTTCAGTTGATCCCGATTGGTCTTATTAATGCAGGTGATTATGTGCAAGCAAACTCAATTCCTGTGCTATTAAATACACCATTTAGTATTATGAAATCAGCTGAATTATCAGCTTTAGAGGAAAAAAATTATTTTGATGAAAATAAATTAAAAACAATTTATAGTCCAATACATGTAGCATCAAGTAATGGAAATTTTAAAAATGAAAATGTTGTTATTATTATTTTGGAAAGTTTTTCAAAAGAATATACCTCACTTGGAATAAAGAAAAGCCATACTCCATTTCTTGATTCATTAATGCAACATTCGTTAGTGTTTACCAATGCACTTGCAAACGGTAAACGTTCAATTGAAGGCATACCAGCAGTTTTAGCCGGAATACCATCTATGCAAGAGGCTTATGTTAACACCATTTATAGTAGCAATTTAATAGCTTCTTTAGCATCTACTTTAAAACAAAAAGGATATTTAACATCATTTTATCATGGTGGGAATAACGGGACAATGCGTTTTGATTCGTTTTGTAAAACTGCAGGTTTTGATGTTTATTTTGGAAGAAATGAATACAACAATGAGGCAGATGCGGATGATCAATGGGGGATTTGGGATGAGCCGTTTTTAAAAAAATATGCAAAAGATTTATCAGAAATGAAGCAACCTTTTCTTTCATCAGTATTTACTTTAAGTTCACATCATCCGTTTAAGGTTCCTCGAAAGTATGAATCAAAATTTAAAGATGGCGAACTACCAATTTATAAATGCGTTGAGTATTCTGATTTTGCTTTAAAAGAATTTTTTAATGAAATAAAAAATAAAGAGTTTTACAAGAATACATTGTTTGTAATTACTGCCGATCACACCGGACCACCAAGCGATGATTATGCTTATTCTCAGGTTGGTTCCTTTGAAATTCCATTATTGTTTTTTAAGCCGGATCATTCTCTTAAAGGAATTGATACTTTAATTACACAGCAAATAGATATAATGCCATCTGTACTTGGATATTTAAATTATAATGAAAAATATTTTGCATTTGGATCTAATCTGTTTGATAGTGCCTCTAATCGTTTTGCTGTTAATTTTAATAATCAACAGTACCAGTTTTTTTTAAATAATCACTTTATAATTTTTGACGGAATTAATTCAAAAGAATTGTATCAATTTGATAAAAGAAATTTTTACCCAATAATTAATTTGATTTGAAGTAAATTTTTTCAATTTAATTATAATGATGATTTATAAAGAATAATAATCCTAATACTGCATCTCCCAATAAAATTGTTGAAGATAATCTACTCTTTTTAAGAGCATATAATCCTGCCATTATATATAATGAACCGTGAATAGGTCTAAGATCTTTCCACCATGTTTTTCCTCCTGCTTCGGGAGCATCTAATCTCTTGTTATTTATATATAAGTAGATAAACGAGAACCCAATTAGGAATAATAAAGAAGAT
>CAZTCG010000029.1:0-2938 GCA_964612005.1 uncultured Flavobacteriaceae bacterium
GTTTTTTAATTAAAGGTGTTGATTTTGGTAAATACCTTGTTGTATCAACAATCAATAGATTTTTAGCATAATAATCAATCCACTCATATATTAAACTTTGAATGTTATTGCCTAAAACAAAAGAGAAAGATGTTTCAACACTTCTACTCATTTTAGTCATGTACAATAAATTAGGAATAGATGTTTCTCCATATGTTTCAGCTATGTAGTTCCATAAAGAATGCCCTGCAATTATGGATTCCTCTTCGCTTAATTTATTAAAACTATAGTACCTGTCGTTTTTAATACCATCGGTAATGATATTATCCAATTCTACATTCCATTCTTCAGATAAGTAGGCAATTAATCCTTTTTTGTACCAATCGGGCAAAACTAAAAGAGTAGAGTTTTTAACCATGTCTCTGGTTCTGCCGCCATACATTAAATCGTTGATTAAAACTTCTGCAATACCAGAACGAATTTGTTTAATTAAATCGAAATGGTCGCCCTTAAAATAAACACACAATTTAGTGCCTGAAATTTTGGTTACTCCTCCTAGATTTCCGCCTTCATCATTTGTAATGCCAAGGTTAGATTGACGATAATCGCCCTGATTGGTGAAAACTAAAATTTGTAATTTATCTTCAAATTGGTAGTCAAGTTTTTTTTCAATTCGTTCTAACTCTTTTTCGGTGTGGTAAGCTACAAATTTGGAGAGTTCTAAACCACCTTCATACATAAAAACCTGAAAACGGTCGTAACCAAAATATTTCCAGTAAAATGATTGAAATTGAACTCTGTTTTTGCCAAACTCTTGGTGTAAGCCATAGTAAAATTGTGCAAATGATGAAGATGCAATAATTAAAAGTGAAGCTATGAGAAAGAGTTTTTTAACCATTTAGATTGGACTACTAAAATAAACAATTAAGCCTGAGAAACATAAAATTTATTTTTTTTAGGAATTCAAAAGATAATGAATCATTTATAAACAGTTATCCTATTGGAAACATATCTGGAATTATAACTTCAGTTGCGCCAAAACCGTATTTTTTAAAGGAAGCATCTTGCACTGTGAGTTCCGGATAATTTCTTAAAATGGCTAAAAGTTCTTGTTTCAACCTTCCATTACCAACTCCATGAATAAAAATGATTTTTTTCAAATTTGCAGCAAAAGCATTTTCCAATTCTTTTTGAAATACTTTTAATTGATGCTGAATAATTTGTGCATTGGTCATGCCTTTGTAAGAGTCTAATAATTGCTCAATGTGTAAATCAATTTCTTTTTCATGTAAAAGCAATGACGAATTTGATTTTGAAACTTTTTTATCGGGATTAAATTCTTTTATCTCTTTTAAACGTTCCAAGTCATATTCGGTTAAATGATATTTAATTTGATTGGCACGCATGAAATTTTCTTTTATTGGAAATGCCAAAATAGGATGATGGAATTCGTGATGTTTGATGAGGTTATGCGAATTGATTAAATGTTCTCCTAAATGAATAATTTCTGCGCTTGGTAATTGAGCAGGGTAGTGGGTGTTTTTATAAAAGAGTAAATCGATTTTATGTAATGTATATTCCGGTAAGTTTCTGCGATTTATTTTTTTTATGGCTAATTTTTGGTACTGACCAATTTCACCATGTTTTAATGTTTGAAAAAGATTTCCGTCTTTAATAGAATAGGTAAAATGCAAGTTATAAGACGAACTGTTGTAAATGTAAAACTGAATGGTGTTAACTTGAGAAATTAGTTCATGATCCATTTCAGCAACAAAATAAACACGATCTTCTACAGTTTTATTGGGTTCTATATCTAAATTGATTGCATCTTTGTTTATTACCAATTCATTATGAATTGGTACCAGATACTTTATCAAATAAGGAATTTCAAATCCATTTTCGTCCTCAACAATAGCTGTGTCAACATTTTTCAGACGTACTATTGTCCCACCTCCCTTTTCGTTTAGAAATCTAACTTTATCTCCAATTCTTAATTTCATACAGGGCAAATGGTTTATTTTTCAAATATACCATTTGTTTAATAAATTTGAAGAATGAATTCCATTCCACTTTCCGAGCGATTACGTCCCAATACATTAGAAGATTATATTGGTCAGCAGCATTTGGTTGGTAAAAATGGGATTATAAAAAAATCCATTCAATCAGGTGTTTTACCCTCCATTATTTTGTGGGGACCTCCCGGTGTTGGAAAAACTACGTTGGCAAATATTATTTCAAAATCTTTAAATCGCCCTTTTTATGCCTTAAGTGCGATCAATTCTGGAGTAAAAGATTTGAGGGAAGTAATTGATAAAGCAAAAGAAGAAGATTTGTTTACAAAAGGTAAACCGATTGTTTTTATTGATGAAATACATCGATTTAGTAAATCTCAGCAAGATTCATTATTGGGTGCAGTTGAAAAAGGAACGATTACGCTTATTGGCGCAACTACTGAAAATCCCTCTTTCGAGGTAATTCCTGCATTATTATCTCGCTGTCAGGTTTATGTATTAAATGAATTAACGAGGAGTGAATTAGAAGACGTATTAAAGAATGCAATTTTAAAAGATGAACTTTTAAAATTAATAAAAGTTGATTTTCAAGAAACAGAATCCTTACTTCGTTTTTCAGGTGGAGATGCACGCAAGCTTTTAAATGCTTTTGAATTAGTTGTTTCATCTGTCAATGAAAATGAAATTGTAATTACTAATGATTTAGTAAATTCAATTATTCAGAAAAATTTGGCTGCTTACGATAAAAGTGGTGAACAACATTATAATATCATATCTGCTTTTATCAAATCGGTTCGTGGCTCAGATCCTAACGCAGCTGTTTATTGGTTAGCAAGAATGTTAGAAGGCGGAGAAGATTTATTATTTATAGCACGTAGGTTAATTATTTTAGCAAGTGAAGATATCGGAAATGCAAATCCTACGGCGTTGATTATGGCCAATAATTG
>CAZTCG010000029.1:2948-11110 GCA_964612005.1 uncultured Flavobacteriaceae bacterium
ATTGTTTTCAGGCAGTTAACACAATTGGTTATCCCGAATCTAGAATCATATTATCTCAATGTACTGTTTATCTTGCCTCTTCTCCAAAAAGTAATGCATCTTATCTTGCCATTGATAATGCCATTGAAAAAGTAAAATCAACAGGTAATTTGTCGGTGCCATTGCATTTAAGAAATGCCCCAACGAAGTTGATGAAAGAACTGAATTACGGAAAAGAATATCAATACTCACATAACTACGAAAATAATTTTTCGAATCAGGAATTTTTACCTGAAGAGCTCTCTGGAACTACATTCTATTTGCCCGGGAATAACGCTCGAGAAAATGAAATGAGAAATTATCTGAAAAATTTATGGAAAGATAAATACCGCTATTAAAAATTTATCTTATTAATGTTACATGACCAATCTTGTTAATTTTATTGCCTTTGATGGTTTGTAAGTCAATTTTATAAATATAAGTATCTTGAAGAAGTGGTTCGGTGCCATTAATTCTTAAACCTTTCCAATGATCTTTTAAATTGGTAGTACTAAATACAAGCTCACCCCAACGATCAAAAATTTGCATCTGATATTTTTCTTCTGATATTCCTGTTCCTTGAGGATAAAATTCTTCATTAAGTAAATCATCATTAGGACTAAACGAATTTGGAATATAGATATTTATATCTTCAGTAATTTCAATTATGCCTTTTGTAGTATCTGCACAGCCATCACTAGTTTTTACTATTAATGTTACCGTGTAGGTTCCTAAATTTTGATAAGTATATGTTGGGTTTATTTGATTATAATTGGCATTTGTAAAATCGCCAAAATTCCAATTGTAATATATAATTGAATCGCCTGTACTTTGATTTTCAAATTGTACTGAAGGATCTAAAAGTGTAATTTCATCTGGACTTGAATTAAAACCTGCAATAGGATTTTCATATACAGTAACCCAATTAGGAAATTGTAATGTATTAAAACAACCTGATGTATCAGTAATTTTTACACTTACATTGTAATTTCCTGCAAATGGATAACAATGATTAATAGTATCGTTATTTGTAGTTAACAATCCGTTGCCCATATTCCATTGGTATTGATTAATTACGCTGCTTGAAGTGATAATAAATCTATTACATAATGGAGCACATTTTGGTAAAACTGAATTTAATGTACCCACAGGTAAAGGTAGAATTGTAACATTCAAATTTATTCTTGGACTCTCACATCCTTGAACAGATTGAGAAACATAATATGGTAATGTACAAAGGTTTGTTGTTGAAGGAATTGGAGCGTTTAATGAAGCTGTTCCTCCAGTTGAATTATGTCCATACCAGTTTAAATTTCCTCCCGCATCAGGTATTGCAACTAATGGCTGCGCAGTAGTGTTTTGGCAGAGTCGTATTGCACTTACTACCGGTGGTAAAGGAAGTGTTAGAACACTTACATTTATAACACTCGCATTGAAACACCCCTCTGTATTTTGAACAGTTAGGGTATAATTACCGGCCATAGCTAAAGTAGCATTTGAAATACTTGGATTAAAAGATGTAGATGAGAAATTATTTGGCCCAACCCAAGAAAAACCTATAACGTTGTTCGCGTTTGCACTTAAATTAATAGTTCCTCCAATACAAATTGGTGAGTTACTAATTGCGCTAACAACTGGTAATGGATGAATGATAACACTAATAGTTGATGTACTTTGACAATTTCCGGTTGCTTCAGTTACAGTAAGTGTATATGTTCCTGACATCGCTGAGGTTGCATTCATCAGAATTGGATTTTGAGAAGTACTTGTAAATCCTGAAGGACCTTGCCATGAATAAGTATTACCACCTGTTGAAGTTAAATTTAACGTGGCGTTAACACATATAGGAGAGTTAGAGTTAATAGTGATTGAAGGAGTTAAATTAATATTAATATTAAATGTTTGAGCCACTGCATCACAACCATTAAAACTTGCATTTACGGTTATTGCTCCAGAAATAACTGTATTGGATGAATTAGTTGGGATAAATGATGGGATGTTTCCATTTCCATTAGCATTTAAGCCGATTTGAGGATTTGAATTAGTCCAAGTTACAGTTGAGCTATTTGGAGAGACACTAAAGTTAATTGGAGTTGTGGCTGTGCCAGAACAGTAATTTTTATCTACAATTGCCTGTATTACTGGAATAGGATTTACTTCTATTGTGAAATTTTGTGATTGACCATTACATCCTGCTAAACTAGGTATGGCGCTAATCAAAGATGTTAATGTTGTAGTTCCAGCATTTTGGGCAGTAAAAACTGCAATATCACCCGTTCCATTTGCACTTAATCCAATTGATGAGTTTGAGTTAGTCCAATTAACAATAGCAGTGGAAGGGGTTGCTATAAATCCAACATAACTTGTGCTAGCGCCTGCGCATAAAGTTTGACTTGCAATTGCTGTTAATGTTGGTATTGGATTTACAGTAATACTAAAAGTTTGTATTGTACCATCACATCCTGCAAAACTTGGCGTTGCTTGAAATGTAGCTACTAAAGGATTTGCTGTTGAATTTTGAGGTATAAAAGCATTTATATTTCCAGTACCTGATGAAGGAAGGCCAATTTGAGGTGTACTATTAGTCCAATTAATTGTTGAGTTGGACGGAAGAATATTAAAATTTATTGGTGAACTTGGTGTTCCTGCACAAATCGTTTGACTATTTACAGAAGCTAAAACAGGAATTGGATTTATAGTTAAACTAAATGTTACAACTGCACTAGAACATGCATTAGCAATAGCATATCCACTTATTGTTGCGGTTTGAACGGTAGTTCCAGTATTAATTGCTGTAAAGCTTGCAATGTCTCCAATGCCGTTTGTAGCTAATCCTATACTAGAATTGGTATTGCTCCAACTTACAGTTGCAGTTGAAGGATTAAATGCAAAGTTCACAGGTGTTGTATTTTGACCAGCACACCAAGTTTGATTGGCAACTGCATTTAATGTAGGTGTTGGAGTTACAGTAATGGTAAATGTTTCAGCAGTACTAGAACATCCATTAGAAGTTGCGGTTGCAGAAAAATTTCCAATCAAATCACTGATGCCAGTATTTGTTCCTAAAAATGAGGCTATATTTCCTGTACCTGAAACACCAATTCCAATAGATGCGTTATTATTTGTCCAATTAACTGTAGCTCCTGATGGAGTTGTAACAAAATTAATTGCAGAAGTACTTGAATTTGCACAAACTGTTTGACTATTTACAGGTTGAAGTGAAGGAGTTGGAGTAACAGTTATGGTCATCTGTACATTTGAAACACAAGTTGGAACCGTTGGTGTAAAAGTATAAGTTGTAGTTTGTAAATTATTTATTGCAGGAGCCCAGGATCCATCAACACCATTGTCAGAAGTAGTAGGTAAAGGATTAAGTGTGCCGCCTGCGCATATTGCAGGTACTTGAGTAAATGTTGGAACAACCCCAGGATTAACAGTAATTGTCATTTGTGCTGTTGTAGCACATTGTCCTGCTGCAGGTGTAAATGTGTACGTTGTTGTTTGTGTATTGTTGGGAGCAGGCAACCAAGTACCATTAATTCCATTATCAGAAGTTGTGGGTAATGGATTAAGTGTTTGGCCAGTACATATTGCACTTACTTGAGTAAACGTAGGAGTTATTTCCGGATTAATGGTAATTGAAAATGTAATAGCTGAACCAGTACAACCCGATAAACTTGGAGTTACTGTTATTAATCCAGAAATAGCACTTGTATTAGTGTTAGTTGCTGTAAAAGAATTTATGTTTCCAGTTCCTGAAGCCCCTAATCCTATGTTTGTATTGTTATTAGACCAACTAAAAGTTGCGCCACTTGTACCTGAAAAGGTAATAGAGTTTACGGTTTGCCCCTCGCAACTGGTAATATCATTTACTTGATTAACACTTGGCCCTGAATTTACAGTTACAGTAATTTGTGCTCTTGTACTTTCACACCCCGATACCGTTTGTGAGACATAGTAAGTTGTTGTTCCTACAGTTGTTGTTGAAGGTATTGGCGCTGTTGAACTTCCTGTTCCACCACTTGCAGATGTATACCACAACAGATTAGTTCCGGTAGCTGTAAGTGCTGTTGCATTTTGATTTTGGCAATAACTTATGTTATTAACAGCTGGAGCATTAGGAATTGCATTTACTGTTATTATAACCGATTCAGTTTTGTTGCAACCTAAATTGTCTGTGCCATTTAAAATAGCTGTGTAATTTCCAGGATTAGCATAAGTAACTGTATGTGGTCCATTACCAGTTGCTGAGGCTGGAGTACCACCATTTACAAAATTCCAATTTAATCCACCTCCTACATTGGTAGAGTTATTACCGTTAAATAGCACTGAGCTACCAGCACAAATAGAAGTTGTGTTTGTAGTAATAACAGGTAGAGGGCCTCTAATTGATCCTCCAGTTGCGGTAGTATTAAAATTTATAGTAAATCCGTTTGAAGTACTAAAATTATTTACAAGTAAAGCATATGTTGTGCCGGCAACCATATTAATGGCAGAGCAATAAGCATTCTCACCAAAATCACACCCAGAATCTTCTGTTATATCACTATCTGTATAACTTAATCCGGTTGAGCCGTTAGAATTTAAACAAGATGATGCATTACATCTAATTACAGTTCTTGGCCCACATGGATTGGTCCCATTTAATTGCCAAACCATAAAATCGATATCATCGGTTGGATCAACTGGTGTAATATCAAAAGCAAAAGGACCAGATGTACCTGCCGTCCAAACATACCAAGAGGAATTACCCTCATCAGCGCCACTATTTTCTAAGCATGAGCTACTCTCCGGTTCATCAGTATTTGCACCTCCACCACTTAATGAGGCTACGCTAATTGGATTGTCATTACATAAAAATGCTGCACCTCCACAATCAGCCCCTGCATTTGCTGAGGGTGTAAAATTATTTACACATAATTCAAAACTTCCTTCGTTGGCTCCTGTAGTACTTATTCTTATTAGATATACTGTACCAGGAGTCATAGCTCCTTGGTATAATTGTGTAGTTCCTGAACCTGCTGTTCCGTTACTACAGTTTAATTGGTTAATTGTTCCGAGGCAACTTCCTGTATAAATTGCAATTCTTGGACGAATCATAGTTCCCCCATTACCAGAACCGGATGCGGAAATTAATGCATCTGTTCCTGTTGCTGTAAAAGTAAACCAAATGTCTTCTGTTGCCGATGCGCCCCAACAAGATGGTAATCCAAAACCACTAGCTGTTGAACCAGAGTTGCTATAAAATGCAGTTCCTGAACAATAATTACTGATGTTAGGTAAAAAAATTGCATTTTCACAATTATCGTTTGATTGTGATTTAGATGTTTGTGGTCTTAAAAAGAGGAGAATGTAACAAAGAAGTGTTACGAAAAAAATTATTTTTTGAAATAAAAAATTGAACATAAAATTTCTGACTTAAAACAATTTAACCAACAATAATAAACTTAATTTATTGTATTTCAAAAAATTAAGTAAAATACCTTATCATTTTACGGAACTATGAGTTCTGGAGTTTCAATTTCGTTGCTTTTGTGCAATGCACGGTCGTAAAAGTAGATTTTATATTTGATAATTTTGTGAGATAATGATTGCCTGTAACCATTTAAGTTGATGATGAATTGACCTTTTAAATAATCTTCTTTAGTGGTTTTTTCAACAAACTGTATACGTTGCTTAATTAATCCTGAATCAAGCTTGTTGGTTAAAACATCATAAATTAAAGTATCCTTAAAAACACCATTATTCGATTTATAAAATGTTTTTATGTACAAATTATAATAGTATGGGGTTGATTTGCCATAAATTCCAATTGTGTCTGTTGTTTTTAAACCAATATCACCATCTCCATCAGTAAAAGTTAGTGTTAAAACTGCTTCATATTTGTTGATAGGGATATATTCCTTAAACGCTATTGATGGCTCAATAGGATAGGAGTCAGGATCTTTTTTGCAAGAAAAAAATAAATTTAAAAATAAAACTAAAATAAAAGATGCTAGTTTGGTGCGCATTACCAATATCAATTTGATTACAATTTTAAGTTATATTGTAACATATATCAAATTAAATTCTAAAAACTTTATTAATTTCGCTGAAATTTTTTAAAAAATGAAAAAATATAATCTATTATTAGTTTTATTTACAACATTAGTTTTATCGCTTTTTACTGCATGCAATGGAGGTGGCGAGGAAGAAAATCCATTAGCAGATAGTTTATCGGGTGTTAATAACGAATTAAACGGTCAGTTAACAGAAAAAGAAAAAGCAATTCAGCAGTTTGTTAATACATTTAACGAAATTCAGGCTAATTTAAATGAGATAAAAGAAAAAGAAAAAATCATAAGTACAAGCACCAAAACAGGTGATGTAAAAAGTAAAGAAGATCAGATCAAAGAAGATATTCAGGCGATTTATGAGCTGATGGGAAAAAATAAATCCAAAATCAATTCATTAAACAAAAAGCTTAAAACAGCAAAATCAAAAATTACAGGATTAGAGCAGTTAATTGCTAACCTAGAGGCTCAATTAAACGAAAAAGATTTACAGATTACTGATCTTAAAAATCAAATTGAGCAGTTAAACATAGAATTAAGTAATTTGAATTTAAATTATGAGGATTTAGCTCTTAAATATACCGAAGTAAGTGAAGAAGTTGACGTGAAAACAACAAAACTGAATACTGCTTTTTACACAATTGGCACATCTAAAGAATTGAAAGAAAACGGAGTAATTACTAAAGAAGGAGGGTTTATAGGCATTGGTAAATCAGCCCAATTAAAACAAGATTTTAATAAAGAGTATTTTACAAAAGTAGATATTACAAGTTTTTCAAAGCTTCCAATTGCTGCTAAAAAGGCGAAAGTTATTACAACACACCCTAGTTCATCTTATAAATTAATAGGTGAAAAAACAATTGAAAGTTTGGAAATAAATAATGCGGAAGATTTTTGGAGTACATCAAAATACCTAGTTATTGTTGTTGAAAATTAAATTAGGCCAGATTTATTAATTCCAAGAAGAAAAATTTTGCAGATATAAAAACTTATATTACCTTCGCAGCCCTTTTAAATATAATTTTAGAAAAATTTATTAAGGAATAATTTATTTAAACATAGAAAAGTGGATTCATTAAGTTACAAAACCGTACACGCAAACAAAGCTACAACCCAAAAAAAATGGGTACTTGTTGATGCTGAAAATGAAGTTGTTGGACGTTTAGCTTCAAAAGTTGCCTACATTTTATTAGGTAAACACAAAACAGATTACACTCCTCATGCAGATAATGGAGATAATGTAATCATTATTAATGCAGAAAAAGTTCGTTTTACAGGAAACAAACTTGAGGATAAAGAATATCTACGTTATACCGGTTATCATGGTGGTCAACGTGTTGCTACTCCAAAAGAGTGGTTGGCAAAAAAACCAACTGAGGTATTAACATGGGCAATTCATGGTATGTTACCAAAAGGAAGATTAGGTAGAAAATTAAATACTAACGTGTTTATTTATGCTGGTTCTTCTCATAATCATGACGCTCAACAGCCAACTAAAATAGATTTAAAAAACATCAAAGGTTAATAATAAATGGAAGTAACTAACACATCCGGACGCAGAAAAACAGCGGTAGCACGTGTTTACATTACAAAAGGTAATGGTGATATTACAGTAAATGGGAAAGATTACAAAGTATATTTTCCAGTTCCAACTCTTCAATATTATGTTGAACAGTCATTAGTAATTTCAAAAGTACGTAATGATTATAACATCAATGTAAATGTAAAAGGTGGTGGAATTACAGGTCAGGCTCAAGCTATCCGTTTAGGAATTGCTAAAGCTTTGGTTGAAGAAAATTCAGATTTAAAAAGCGCATTAAGAGCAGAAGGATTAATGACACGTGATCCTCGTATGGTTGAGCGTAAAAAATTCGGTCAGAAAAAAGCTCGTGCTCGTTTCCAATTCAGCAAACGTTAATTTATAACTTATACAATTTAGAATATAATGTCAAGAACATCATTCAACGAATTATTAGAAGCAGGAGCTCATTTCGGTCATTTACGTAGAAAATGGAACCCTGCAATGGCTCCATACATTTTTGCAGAAAAAAATGGAATTCATATCATTGACCTAAACAAAACTGTTGTTAA
>CAZTCG010000030.1:0-10884 GCA_964612005.1 uncultured Flavobacteriaceae bacterium
GTTCCTTCACTTGCACCATTACCATCCCAACCTAATGCTGGATTAGTTGTTTCAAATAATTTATTTCCCCAACGGTTATAAATAATCATATTCAAATCTTTATAACCCTTATACTTTACTGAAAAAAACTCGTTCGCATCATCGCCATTTGGTGAAAATACATTTGGCACTTCAATGTAAGGAGTAATATCTACATAGATTAAAAGACTTGTTGTATCGTTACATCCAGGAATTCCATTACTTGCAATTAAAGTCACCGTATAAGTATTCGTTCCATAAAATGTTTGATTTGGTGAGAAATTTAAATTAGTTGTAGTGTCTAAATTTCCATTACCAAAATTCCAATAATAGGTAATGTTATTACCGTATGAAGATTGATTAGTAAAATCAACATTTAAAGTATCAGAACCATTTTGCTGATTTGCAGTAAAATCTGCAGATGGTCCAGGTAGGTTACCAATAGTTAAAGTTTTTGAATAAGAACAACCATTTGCATCAGTTACATCTAACGTATAAGTTCCTGCTGAAAGATTAGTAAAATTAAGATTTGTAGAGGAAGGCGTGCCATTATTTACCGAATAAAGATAAGGTGCTGTTCCTCCTGTTGCGTTAGTTATAGTTAATGTTGCATTTTTCAAGTTACAATTTTCAATTGTATTAGTTGCTGTAATTCCTGTTGGTACTGGATTAACTGTTATCGAATAATTTAAAGGACTACCAATACAACCGTTAGCTGTTGGAATTGCAGTTAAAATAGCAGTCACAGGTGAAGAACTATTATTAATTCCGGTAAACGAAGATATGTTTCCATTTCCGCTAACAGCTAACCCTATTGAGGATTGAGAATTTGTCCAATTAACTGTACTGTTGCTAACTGAAGAGTTGTAATTTATACCATTTATAAGTTGTCCTGAACAAACTGTTTGATTTGAAACAGCATTTAATACAGGAATTGGATTTACAGTTACAGAAAAATTAACAGGATCACCAATACATCCATTTGCTGTTGGAATTGCACTTATTAGAGAAACAACAGTTGTATTTCCTGCATTTAATCCAGTAAATGAACTTATATTTCCTGCCCCATTTGATGCTAGTCCAACAGATGATTGCGTATTTGTCCATTCTATTGTTGAATTATTAACAGTAGAAGTAAAATTAACTGAATTCACAAGCTCTCCTGCACAAACAGTTTGACTATTTATGGCTGAAAGTTGAGGAATAGGATTAACAGTTATTGAAAACATTTTTGCTGACCCATTACATCCAAAAACAGTAGGTGTAGCAGATATAATACTAACAAGAGCATTATTACCTGTATTAGTAGTTGTGAATGAACTTATGTTTCCGGTGCCACTTGATGATAAGCCTATACCTGTTTGCGAATTTGTCCAGTTAACTGTTGTATTTGCTACAGACGGATAAAAAATAATTTCATCTGAAGCACTTCCCGAACATAATAGTTGATTTGGAGAATCATTTAAGAACGGAACAGGATTAACCGTTACAGAAAAGTTTTGTGGAGCACCCGTGCAACCATTTGCAATTGGTGTTGCAACTATTGTAGAAACAACTGGTGTATTTCCTGAATTCAACCCGCTAAATGAATTAATATTTCCTGTACCATTAGCAGATAATCCAATTGAAGATTGAGAATTAGTCCAATTGATTGTTGAATTTGCAACTGATGAATTAAAATTAATTGCACTAACTTGTTGTCCGGAACATAATGTTTGATTAGGAACTACAGTTAATGAAGGAATAGGATTTACATTAAGGTTAAAGGATTGAGGTGCACCGTCGCAACCATTTGCAGTTGGAATAGCAGTTACTACTGAAGATAAAATTGAATTCCCCGAATTCAATCCATTGAAAGATAAAATGTTTCCACTACCTGAAGTTGCTAATCCTATTGATGATAGTGAATTGGACCAGTTAATAGCCGAATTTGCAACAGTAGAGGCAAATGTAATTTCATTTATTTGACTTCCTGAGCAAACTGTTTGATTTGGTATAACAGTTAAAACTGGTATGGGATTCACCGTAATTTCAAAATTTTGTGCCGCTCCAATACAACCATTTGCAATTGGAGTTGCAGAAATAGTAGCAGTAACTGGACTGTTTCCTGTATTAGTCCCATTAAATGTTGAAATATCGCCCGAGCCACTTGCAACCAATGAAATGGTAGTTTCTGTATTAGTCCAGTTAATAGTGCTGTTTGGTACCGAAGAGTTAAAATTAATACCGGTTACCGTTTGCCCGGAACAAACAGTTTGATTTGCAATAGCTGTTAATTGAGGTATCGGATTTACAGTTACACTATAAGAAGTACTTCCTACACATCCATTTTGATCCGTTACATTTAGTGAATAAACAGTACTCGTTGTTGGATTAGCTGTAACATTACCTGAATTTGTAGAAGTTAAACCTGTTGAAGGTGACCAAACATAGGTTGCAGCATTAGTTGCAGTTAATGAGGTTGATTCTCCATCACAAATAGTATTTACACCTGAAATTTGCGGTACCGGTGATTGATTTACTACAATAGCTAATGATGCATTGCCCGCACACTGTCCTGTATTAGGAGTAAATGTATAGGTTGTGCTCGTCACATTATTTATTGGTGGATTCCAAACACCAACAATATTGTTTATTGAGGTTGAAGGTATTGTCAATTGGTCTCCTGAACAAATTGGATTTATAGGGTTAAAAACTGGAGTAATGTTTGGGTTTACCTCAATAGTCATTTGTGTATTATTAGCACACTGATTGGCATTAGGTAAAAAAGTATAATTTGTAGTTTGAGAATTATTTACAGTAGGGGACCAACTACCTGTTATACCATTATTAGATGTTGTTGGTAAATTAGATAAATTAGCTCCTTGACAAATAGGTGGTATTTGAGTAAAAACAGGCGTAACATTAGCCTGAACAGCAATTGTAGTATCTAATGTAACAGAGCATGGCGCATAAGGCGGCTGTGTATTGGTTGTCATCGTTACATAATAAGTGGCATTTCCTTGTGTTGCTGTTATCGTTTGCCCTGTAGTTGAACCTTGAATAGCTCCTGCAGGAACAGAAGACCAGCTATAATTATTAGCGCCTGCCGGTGCAGTTATCGAAATGTTTCCTCCATTACAAATAGCAGGTTGAGACAAATTAAAATTAGGAGGCATACAGCTTGCCCAGATATAGGCATATCCTTCATGTGTTCCCCCATCAACCATACAATCTGATGTTTCAAACCAAATGGTAACATCCTGGCCAATATAGTTATTTAAAGGTACAAACATGGTTGTCCAGTTTTTATAACGATAACCACCACTTGCACTAAAACCCCACTGATTTGCCGTTTGACTATTTGCATTTACAGTAGCACAATTGATTTCTTGCTGACTGGAAGTTCCAAAATTAATATACATTCTTACTTTAAAATATGGTGATGTTGCTGCAGAGTGATTACCGGCATTATTTAAAACCGCAGCCCATTTATAAACAAAAATGTAATTGTTTTGAGATACCCTAAATGTTTGCCAAATAGTTGCTCTATCATTTTGTGAAGATGTATTTCCAAGTCTTAATGCTCTGGTAGATCCTGTTGGGACTCTAGGAATAGTTGCAAAATTACCATCATTCCCCCCCGTCATTTGGGTATATTGCCCATTCCCAAAACCATTCCAGCACTGTGCATCATTTACATCCGACCAAAAACCCAAACCCCTACAATAATTCCCTTGCCAGGCATTTGTTCCACCTGAAAAATCCATATTTTGGCAAGGTTCGCCTGCTGCAGCAGGTTGATTTGGGGTATGACCTCCTTGTGTTATTTTATGAACAGAATTAAATAAATTGTTGTATTCATTCTCAGAAATTCTTGATTTAAACTCTTTATCTTCTTTTAAAAATCGTTTAAATTCAAAAACTGACTCTCTAAATTTCTGATTTACAAGCTGTTCAAATTCTAGTTGATTAAATTTAGGATCGGCAACTTTTTCTTTTAACTCTAAAATATAAAATCTTAAATTAAACTCATAAAATGCCATAAAGCGCTCAAAATCTTGTTCTGTTGCTTCTGCTTCTTTTATCAATCTACTTTTTAATTGCTTTAAATCCAATGATTTAACTAAATTATAGGCTTTACCTTCATCTTCATTTGAAAACGCATGATGATTATCATGTTCATGCTTTGTTTTTGTTACTGATTGTTGGTTTTCAATCGTTTGGCTATTAATGTTACCAATAAAAAGGATGGTTGATCCTAGGATAAAGTTCAAAAAAAGTAGTTTTGTTTTCAATTTCATTGTTTTTTGGTTAAACAAATTTTACCGATTGTCATTTTGCAAATATCAACCAGCATCATTCAGATTCAAAAAAAAAGAGATATACATTGATTAAACATTAACTAAAAGTCTTTAAAATTAAACACTACTATAATATACATATGATATACTAATTAGATCAATTTTTTTCAAAATATTGATTTTCAATTATTTGAAAAATTAAGTTGATAACCGAAAAAATATTTTTTTCAATCATAAATTGATAAGAAAAAAATTTTATTTTTATTTATTTCCAAGTAAGAAGAAAAAATTATATTTCATCGTCAAATAAAAAAATGCTAAAAACATTAACAACTTAAAAAATCTATAAAACATGAATAAAATAATTTTAACTATAGGAATTTTCGCACTTGGCTTAGAAGCCTTTTCTCAAACAAATCCTGCAATTACCTCTTGGCTACAAAATAATACTGTAATGGGCAGACATTATGTGAACGGAAACTCAACTCCAATTAATGATAATGTATTGGCCAACGTACAAACAGTTCAGTATTCTACAAATTCAGTATATATATCTACAAAAGGAATTCCTGCGTATGTAACAGGGCCATTTTTAGACGGAAACCCTTCTTTAGCTACAAATCAAAATGCAATTTTTAAATTCCCGTTAAATCCAATACAAAATACCGGAACACTAACATCAACAACCGGAGGAAATATCGGAATATTTATAAATGGAGTTGCCCTTTTTGACTATAGAGATGGGGTATCATGGAAAAATTCAACTAATGCTTTAGCTGGCGGACCATTAGGAGGAACAGGCGACGGAGTTTGGAATCGAGATGCAATTGTAGGAGAACGCTTAGGCTTTGATTGCTCAAAAGGTCATCCTGCTATGGGTAACTATCATCATCATCAAAACCCTTCGGCATTTAAACTCGATTTAAATGTAATTTCTACAATATGTAATTTATATGATGCAGATGGCCTCTACTCCATTGACTCCACGCAGCACTCCCCTTTAATTGGTTACGCTTATGATGGTTTTCCTATTTATGGTGCATATGCCTACAAAAATACTGATGGTACAGGCGGTATTACCCGAATGAAATCAAGTTTTACATTAAGAAATATAACTGTTAGAAACACTTTATACACAGGAACCTCTGTAACTGCCGGACCAGCTGTAAGTTCAACATATCCTTTAGGATATTTCAGAGAGGACTACCAATACAATGCAACATCAGCTGCAACACCTGATTATTTAGATATTCACAACGGAAGATTTTGTGTAACCCCAGAATATCCAAATGGAATCTACTGTTATTTTGCAACTGTTGATCAAAACTGGAACTCCGCTTATCCCTATGTGGTTGGCCCAACATTTTATGGAGTAAAATCAGCGCAAAAAGTTACCTCTATTACTGAAACGGTAACAACCTATACCCCAACTTCTGTTGGCTTAGAAACATTAACTCTTAATGAAAGTAATATCACTATTATTCCAAACCCTGCAAGTGATTTAATTGCAATTCAACTGAAAGGACTAAACAAAGAAATGGTTCAAATTGAGTTAATTGATTTAAATGGAAAAATAATTTTAAAAAATGAAATTTTACCTGGAACTACAATTGGGTACTTAAATACAGAAAGTATTTATGAAGGAACCTATCATGTTCGATTAAAGAACAAAACAAAAGAGTGGACAAGCAAAATTATCATCCAACATTAAATAATAATCTATTTTATTTTTTTAGATTCAGTTTAACTTTAGCACATGAAGAAAAAAAGCTGGGCAGAGAAATTAAAAAGCAAAAAAGAAATTCAAATTAAAAAAGTAGATTTTGATTTTGCCGACATTATCGCTGGTAGTTCTATGTTGATAGCTACTCCAGAAGTGGTAGATGATTATGTAAAACAAATACCAAAAGGCAAATATGTTTCTATTAAAACCTTAAGAAATGATTTGGCACTTACGTATGGTGCTGATGTTACCTGCCCACTTACTGCAGGTATTTTTTTAAGAATTGTGGCAGAAGCTGCTTATGAAGAATATCAAAAAACAAATTCTTTAAAAGGAATAACTCCTTTTTGGCGAGCTATTGACCCCAAAAGTAAACTTGCTTCAAAATTATCTTTCGGAAAAGATTTATTAATAGAACAACGAGAAAAAGAAGGGATTTAAATTGTGTTATTTAGAATAATAGGTGGAATGTAATTTATAAGTTAATCCAACTTGCATCATTGGACCTCCTAACCCACCTTCTACATGAACAGCGAAATCTTTGCTAACAAAAAATCTACCACCAATTGATAATCTTATAGCAAGAGGTAAAATGTCATTAATAACTTCGTTAGATGTAAGATAAGTGTCTCTAGTTGAATAGCTAAATTGTTTATATCCAAATCCTGCAGTACCAAAAGCATCAAAACGTTCACTTATGTTAAAATGATATCCAATTTTTGTTAGAAACCTTAATTTGGTTACTGTTGCCTGATATGTAGTATCTGTTGAAGGCTGGGTTGGATTAATTGGTGAAAAGTATTTTCTTACATATTCAAGTGATTGTGCTGCGTATGTTAGCTCTAATCCAATACTATAAATATTATTTAATTGATAATCTGCTCTAAAACACAAATGATTGGTGTTTGATATTATTCTTTTCTTATAGGTTTCTGAGAAAATATCTAATCCAAAAAATTCAGCTTCTCTAATCGGAACAAATGGATAGCCATAGGAAAATTCAATTAAGTAATCATCCTTTACAAGTGGTGATTGCTCATCAGTTGTATTAATGCCATTTTTATAAATTTTAGGTTTACCATTAATAAAAAGAGTGTCTTGAGCGACTAAATTTAAAGTCAAACAACATGTAAATAAAAAATATAGTTTTATTAGTTTTTTCATAATAATAAAGGAGCCATAAAATTATGACTCCTAATATAACAAAGTTAATTAATTATTCTCCTGTAACTTTTGTGAAATAAGTTCTTGAAAACAAGCCACCTTTAACTCCATAATCTACAGTCGCAACTTTTTTAATGCCACCATTTTTAGCTGCTGTCGCAATACTAACATCAATATCTTTTGCTATACCGAACCATACTTTCTTTTCGGCAATACCTACTTTAACTGATGATGCCTGAGTTGCAATTCCAGGGAATGTTACCATACAAGATGTAGTAAACATAGATACTACAACTGATGAAATTATTATTATACTTTTTTTCATAAATTTTAATTTTTACTAATTATTCTCCGGTTACAATTAATTCTTTTTTAATAAAAAACAAATAGTTTGTAGTTTTAACATCTACTGTTGCAACTCCACCCTTTAATTTTCCATTTCTAGCAGCTTCAGCTACACCATAATTTTTATTTAGATGTAAGGTGCCAAACAATACTACTGTGTTTGAAGATCCTACTTTGTTTCCAATAGGAGCAGCAGATGCTGTTACCGGAGTTGTTACTGAACATGATGAAAGGATTGCTGCTACAGCAATTACACTTGCAAATTGATAAATCTTTTTCATAATTTTTATTCTCCTGTTACTGTTACTGCAATTTTACCTGAAGCAAAGTATTTAATATCTACTGTTGCTATTTTAGTTATTCCCCCTTTTTTTGCTGCTGCTGCTATTCCAATATCGTTATCCTTAGCTACAGGACTTGATTTCACATAGCCTTCTTTTGAACCAACAGGATTACCCGTTACTTGATGACTCATTGCGACAACGCATGAGCTCAAAAATAATGGCACTGCAAATGCAACACCAACAAGCTTAAAAATGTTTTTTTTCATTTTGTTTGATTTAATTATTACAAGTGCAATTTAGTAATTATTTTAACAAAATTTATTGAAATATGAAAAGCATTAAAAAATTTGATTAATTAATATTAAGTTATTATATTTCATAATCATGATAATCTAATATTAAAAATTTAATAATATAAATTATTTGAATATTCTTAAATTCGTTGACTTAAAAAAATTGAACTATCATTTATGAGCAAACTTATTTTAGCCAACGATGGCATTGACGCAAGCGGAAAAAAATTATTGGAAAACGCAGGATTCACTGTCTTAACCGAAAAAGTAAATCAAGATAATTTAGCAAACGAGATTAACTCAAAAAATATTATTGCACTCACTGTAAGAAGTGCAACCCAAGTGAGAAAAGAATTAATCGATGCTTGTCCGGGATTAAAAGTGATTGGTCGTGGCGGAGTAGGCATGGATAATATTGATGTGGAATATGCTCGTTCAAAAGGTTTGCAAGTAATCAATACACCTGCTGCTTCATCCAATTCAGTTGCCGAATTAGTATTCGCACATCTATACAGTTGCGTTCGTTTTTTATACGACAGTAATCGCAACATGCCACAGAATGGCAATACCAAATTTGAAGAGCTAAAGAAAAAATATGCTAAAGGCGTTGAGCTAACCGGTAAAACCATTGGAATAATTGGTTTTGGAAGAATTGGACAAGCTGTTGCAAGAATTGCCTTAGGTCATGGAATGAAAGTATTAGCTTATGATCCTTTTGTAAAAGAAACAGAAATAAAAGTTGATATTTATGGTACATCAGGTGTAATCGTAAAATTATCTACTGTAAGTTTAGAAGATGTTTACAAACAATCTGATTTTATTACCCTTCACGTGCCTGGTGGAGAACTAATTACTTCAAAAGAATTTGAATTGATGAAGCAAGGCGTAGTATTAGTAAATGCTGCTCGTGGCGGAGTAATTAATGAAAATGATTTAATAGCTGCTTTAAATAGCGGTAAAGTTGCTCATGCAGGTTTAGATGTTTTCAAAGGTGAACCTCAGCCGAATGCTGATCTATTGAATCATTCTAAAATTTCATTAACACCACACATTGGTGCTGCTACAAACGAAGCGCAGGAACGAATAGGAATTGAGTTGGCAGAAAAAATAATTGATGCTTTGAAATAATTTTGAACCATGGCTACAATTTTACCTTTCAGGGCCATTCGCCCACAAGCAGATAAAGTTCATCTTGTAGCTTCTCGTTCGGTTGATGGTTACAACAATGCCGACTTAAAAGATAAGCTCGCAGGCAATCCATTTACTTTTCTTCATATCATTAACCCAGATTTTGAAGATGGTGTCAGAACTCGTCCAGGATCAAAAGAACGCTTACAAAAAATTAAACGAAGATTTAATTCATTTCTAAAAGATGATATTTTTTTAAAGGAAGAACAACCTTGTTATTATATCTATCGACAAATAAAAGAGCAGTTTATTTATACTGGAATTATTGCTTGTACTGCTATCGATGATTACACCAACGGAACCATTAAAATTCATGAACAAACCATCACATCACGTGAAGAGAAATTAAAAGAATATTTGGATGTTTGTGAATTTAATGCGGAACCTGTTTTATTTTGTTATCCCGATAACAAAACTATTGATGAAGTTACTCATTCAAGCATGCTTGAACTACCTGTTTACGATTTCACAACCACCGATAAGGTTCGTCATACCCTTTGGCATGTTGCTGATAGAGAAAAAATAACTCTTATCAAGCAGCAATTTCAAAACATGCCATCTATTTATATTGCTGACGGGCATCATCGTTCTGCCTCATCTGCCTTGTATGGAAAAACAAAACGTGTAAATAAAAAAGAATTTCATGGCAATGAAGCATTTAATTTTTATTTAGGTGCTTTTTTTCCCGAAACACAACTTCGAATTGTAGAATACAATCGAATTGTAAAAGACCTCAACGGATTAAGTGATGAGAATTTTTTAATTAAAATTTCCGAGAAATTTGAAGTTAAAACACTAAGCACTGAAATTTTTATTCCCGAAAAAAAACATCAGCTGGGCATGTATTTTAGAAATACCTGGTATGCTTTAAATGCAAAACAAGGCACGTATGAATCTAATGATCCGGTTGGCAGTTTGGATGCAGCTATTTTAACTGAACATATTCTGTCTCCGATATTAAACATTCATGATTTAAAAACAGACAAACGCATTGCATTTGTTCCAGGAATAAAAGGAAGTAAGGAATTAAAAAACTTAGTTGATTCGGCCAAAGCAGAAGTTGCTTTTGCCTTATTCCCTGTTGAAATGAATCATTTAAAGTGGATTGCAGACACCAATAACATTATGCCGCCAAAAAGCACCTGGGTAGAACCCAAAATGCGTAGTGGCCTGGTAATTTTTAATTTAGAAGAAGAAAATATTTCTTAGTTTTTACTTCCCTGACTCATCAGGTAAGCTTTTATCAGCTCGTCTAAATCTCCGTTTAAAACACCTTCGGCATCGGTAATTTTTAACTCAGTACGAACGTCATTTACCATTTTGTAAGGATGCAACACATAACTTCTTATTTGAGAACCCCATTCAATCTTCATTTTGCCTTCTTCAACAGCGTTCTTAAGTTCGTTACGCTTGCGCATTTCAATTTCATACAATTGCGATTTCAACATTTGCATAGCGCGTTCGCGGTTTCCTAATTGCGATCGTTCAATCTGACAAACAACAATGATCCCGGTTGGTTTATGGGTAAGTTGTACTTTGGTTTCAACCTTATTCACATTCTGTCCACCAGGCCCTCCTGACCTACT
>CAZTCG010000031.1:0-10740 GCA_964612005.1 uncultured Flavobacteriaceae bacterium
TATATGTCCAATGATTCCGGCCTGTGCACCTATCATACAGTTTTTACCAATCTTAGTTGAACCTGCAACACCTGTTTGACCAGCAATTACTGTATTTTCGCCAATCTCCACATTATGTGCAACCTGAACTAAATTATCAATTTTAACTCCTTTGCGAATGATGGTTGATCCCAAGGTAGCTCTGTCAACTGATGAATTAGAACCAATTTCAACATGATCTTCAATTACCACATTGCCAATTTGCGGAACTTTAGAATAATTATTATCGCTATTTGGTGCAAAACCAAAACCATCGCTTCCGATAACTGTACTCGCATGAATGGTGCAGTGATTACCTAAAACACAATCGTTATAAATTTTTACACCAGAAAATAAAACAGTATTGTCTCCTACTTTAGCATTGTCTCCAATATAAACTTGCGGATAAATTTTTACGTTGTTACCTATTTGAACGTTTTCACCAACATACGCAAATGCACCTACATAGCAATTTTCACCTAACGTAGCTGTTGGATGAATAAATGATGGTTGTTCTATTCCTCTCTTCTCACCTTTAATTTGCTCGTATAAACCCAACAACTTGGCAAAAGAACCATAAGCATCTTCAACCCTAATTAATGTACATCCTGGTTTAAGATTTTTTTCAGCAACAAAAGAGTTGTTTACAACTACAATACTTGCATCTGTTGAATAGATAAATGGAGTGTATTTGGGATTAGCGAGAAAGGAAAGAGTTCCGATTGTTCCCTCTTCGATTTTTGAAAGATTTGAAACTTTAGTATCTGGATTGCCATCTACTTTTCCACCTAGAAGTTCTGCTATTTGAGCTGCTGAAAATTCCATCATTCAAATATAATCTAAAATATTAATTATTAAATTAAAATGTCCCTCTTAATATCACTATGAAATTCACTAAAACGCTATCTAATTATTTGAAAGAAATTTGTTAGAATATTTTCCTGAGGTTTTAAATTAGGAACTTCTAATATGTAATAATACGTTCCAGCTTCATGCTCTTCGCCATTCCAATCATTTTTATAATCATCTGACTTATAAATTAAATTCCCCCAACGATTAAAAATTCGGATTTTAGAGTTTGGATAAAATTGTAATCCATTAAATGAAAGCGTATTATTTATATTATCTGTGTTTGGTGTAATGATATTAACTAATGGAATAGTTGCAATTACTTCATGATTTATAAAAATAGTATCCAGACATCCTCTGTTTGATCTTACTATTAGCATTACAGGATAAATACCGGGCGCATCATACACATGTGTTTGCGATGGTGCAGCGGAATTTGAATCACCATCTCCAAAATACCAATAACAATGAGTTATTGATCCTACAGATATGGTAGACGTACTATTAAAATAAACCGGTGAATTATAATCAGAAGGTTCTGGAGTTGATGTAAAATTAGCATTAGGAATTGCATAGTAATTAAGATTAAAATTTGCTGAGGCAGTACAACCAAAAACAGTATCAATAAATGTAGCAATATACTGCCCAGGTGTTGATGTAAAAATGGTATCATTATTTCCAAGACCTGCGGGCAACCAATTTACAATGTATGTATTATTGTAGTTAGGAAAATTTGTACTTACATTAGCTTTAACAAAGCCTGTATCTAAAGGGCAAATAAAGGGAGTTCCTGATAGATTTATAGTTGGTTGAAATAATTCAATTTCAATCGTATCTTTTCCAATACAGCCATTACCATCAGTAACCGTTAAATAGTAAGTGCCTGCCAGTAATATTTTTAAAGAATCATTTGTTGCATTAGCCCCTGAAGCAGGCGACCATTGATAAGCGTAAGGTGCTACGCCACTATTCATAGAAGCAGTTAATAACTTATCTTCTTTGAAACAAAGTATGGTGTCAGGCGCAAGCGGATTAGTTAAGGTTTGAGAAATAATAGATGGATTAGGGCCCTGAAATGCATCTATGGCAAGAAGCTCGGGAGTATTACTTGGACATGAACCACCAACTGTAGCAGAAACCGTATAGGTAGTTCCCGGAACAGAATTAATAACTGAGCCCGTTAAACCACCTGGTTGCCAGATAATCTGATAAGTACCCGGTGGTGTAACTACAGCTCTTGCGGTTGTTTGCTGACCAATACATACTGAATCATTGAATAATGTTATTATTGGTTGTATAAGCGCAGTTAAACTTACAGTATTTGAAAAAACACAGCCGTTTTGAGTTGCTTGAACAGTATAGGTAACACTACTAGTAGGATTTACAGTTATAACTTGAGCATCGGGATAGGTGCCTGATGGATTAGATGTCCATAAGTAAGATGCGCCGGGGGCAGAAGCAGTTAATGTAACAGGTACAGTTGGACAAAATTCAGTATTAGAAGGAATAATAGAAATGGTTGGAGTAATGTTGGTAACAGTTACCGTATCGCTGCCGATACATCCATTTGCATCAGTTACTGTAACATAAACCTGACCAGCTGCAGAAATTGTAGCCGCTTGATTTGTTGCTCCAGAATTCCAACTATAACTATTAATAGGTGCAGTTGTTCCTGAAATAGTAGCAGTTAATACTACACTATTATTGTTGCAGAAATTTGTGTCACCTAAAATTTGAACAACAGGATTAGGATTTATGGTAACTTGCTGAAATGATGTTTTTACGCATCCACTTGTAGAAACAACTGTTACACTGGTTTGCCCGGTTTGATTTAAAACAACACTACAACCATTTGATCCATCTGCCCATTGAATAGAAGAAAAATCGCTGCAATTATTTAATGAGACAGTAGCGCCTACATTGCCGCAAATTGGCCCGGAGGGAGTAACACTTAAAACAGGATTGGGTAAAACCACGTTAGGTATTTCAATTAAATAATCTATTGTAGTGCTTAAACTTGGAACTCCATTATCTGTTGCTGTTACAGATATTAAATGAGTTCCTGCCAATGCAGCAGATGATGAGACTAAAAATACAGCACTGCCGTTTGCGTTACTTAATGTGCTTAAGGCACTTCCTAAAGTATTACAGGTAGCAGTAATTGTAAGTGTTTGATTACTTTCAGGCGCCGTAAAAGACACGGGAATTAGTAAAGAATCGGAGGCAGAACATAATTCCAACGTATCTACTCTGCAAGAATAGGATTCTGAATTGGCAATTGGTGCTACATTAGTGGAAGAACCACAAGTATTAAAATAATAAATTTTATCATCCAAGTAACTTACCCCATTTCCATTAGTTGCATTTTGAACAAAATTTGTCCCTTGTGAATCAAATCTTCCGATTTGAAAAAAAGAAGTTCCATTTCCACTGTTAGCTCCAACGGTAGCCGGCACGCCTCCGAATCCATTCGATCCTTGGGAAGCGTCGCCTGTTGTCCATTGCATATCACCATAACAAAACGCTACGTTGTTATCACCAGGAATTAATGTGTCATTTCCATTGGAAATAATTAATTGAAAAGTATTTTTTTTATCAGCATAATTATTATAATATCCAACATTTTCCCATTTCACAATCATATAGGAATCCGTAATCTTATAATGTACAACTCCACTTGCCGAATTTCTGGTATCTACATCACCCCAAAATGGCGCAATCATTTTATATTGAGTACTTGGAAATCCTGATGCTGAGAACGTTGAATATCCAGTGCCAAAAGATACATTCCCATTATTATTAATATACACTGAATTATAATTGGTACCATAAAAACAAAAATCAAAGGGCAACAACTTTGCTCCTGTTGAAGCATCATCATTTCGGTATTGATTTGAAGCAGATAAGCCAAATCCGCTAAATTGAGCAACAGTAAAAGTATTATCAAGAGGAATCATGCACTGACAATCTGTGTTTGTTGTTCTATTACCAATTGGAGGTTTTTCAGAAGAGGTAATATTTTCCACTTCGCCAGAATTACTTTTCTGTATGTATAACGTATTCTCTTTTAATAATCCTGCCGCTTTTTGTTTATCATATTCATCAACAGAAATTAATTTAATGCTTTGAGATAAAATCCTGTTTGAAGTAAAAATCAGCAATGCTATTAAAATTAATGTGAACCTTTTTTGCATCTTACTTTAATTAAGTTAAACGAATAAAAATATAAATTTCTTTTTAATGTTAACGATTTCTATACATCAACGGTAAAAATAGAATAATAAATGTGTTTTACTCCTATAAAAAATAAAAATTTATAAAAACTAAACTGTTTAAAATAATAGTTAAACAATTAAATGTCAATTATTTAATCATAGCAATGTGCTACTACCTAACACTACACTTAGTTTTTTATCCGATAAATTATACAAAAATTGAGTTATTTTAATTACACCCCCCTTTTTTTTTAACTTTTTATTAAAAAATAATACTTTTTTATTACTACCCCCCTATTTTTTGAATACATTTGCTAAAAATTAATTAAAAAATGAATAATCGTCGTTTTTTGGCAATTCAAGAAGTATTGAAACGCCAACCTGTAGAACTTAACTTTGAGAGCAAACAAATTTCTAGTTATTATGGCTCAAATGTATTTGGATACGATGCCATGAAAGAATTCTTCTCTGAAGAGGCTTTTGAAATGGTACAAAATGCCATGGAAAAAGGTCAGAAACTGGACAGAAAAATTGCAGACCAGGTTGCTGCAAGCATGAAAGCTTGGGCAATATCAAAAGGATGTACACATTACACTCATTGGTTTCAACCATTAACCGGAACAACTGCCGAAAAACACGATGGTTTTTTTGAGCCTGCCGATAAAGGCCGAGCAATCGAGCGTTTCAGTGGAAGTCAGTTAGTACAACAAGAACCGGATGCTTCAAGTTTCCCGAATGGTGGTATTCGTAACACATTCGAAGCGCGTGGTTACACCGCTTGGGATCCAACGTCTCCGGCATTTATTTTTGACAAAACATTATGTATTCCTACCATCTTTGTTTCTTATACCGGTGAGGCATTAGATTTTAAAACTCCGCTTTTAAAATCGATTCATGCCTTAGATAAAGCAGCAACTGATGTTTGCCAGTATTTTGATAAAAACGTTACCAAAACAATTGCAACCCTTGGTTGGGAACAAGAATATTTTGTGGTTGATTCTGCTTTGCATGCTTGCCGTTACGATTTACAACAAACCGGAAGAACTCTTTTAGGAGCTTCCCCAGCAAAAGGACAGCAGTTAGAAGATCATTACTGGGGTTCTATTCCTGAGCGAGTAGCTGCTTTTATGCGCGACTTTGAATATGAATCTCATTTGTTAGGTATTCCTGTTCGTACCCGTCACAATGAAGTTGCTCCGGCTCAATTTGAGTGTGCGCCTGTTTTTGAAGAGGTAAACCTTGCGGTTGACCACAATCAATTGTTAATGGACGTGATGGAAAAAGTTGCCATGCGTCATAATTTACGCGTGTTGCTTCACGAAAAACCATTTGCAGGTGTTAACGGTAGTGGTAAACACAACAACTGGAGTTTGGCTACGAACACCGGAAAAAATTTATTAAGTCCGGGTAAAACACCAAAAACAAACTTGATGTTTTTAACGTTCTTCATTAATACCATTAAAGCAGTTCATGAGCATGCTGATTTAATGCGTGCGTCGATTGCGTCTGCAAACAACGATCATCGTTTGGGTGCAAACGAAGCGCCTCCTGCAATCATGTCTGTTTTTCTTGGCGCTCAGTTAAGTTCTGTTTTAGATGAGTTAGAAAAAGCGGTGCATACTGGGAAAATGACTCCGGAGGAAAAAACTGCATTAAAATTAGGTATAGGAAAACTTCCGGATATCATGTTGGATAATACCGATAGAAACAGAACCTCTCCATTTGCATTTACAGGAAATAAATTCGAGTTCAGAGCTGTGGGCTCATCTGCAAACTGTTCTGGCCCAATGACAGTGCTAAACACAATTGTTGCTCAACAATTAAATCAATTTAAAAACGATGTAGAAAAATTAATTGCTAAAAAAGTAGAGAAAGACGAAGCTATTTTGCAAGTATTAAAAAAATACATAGTTGATTCTAAAGTTATAAGATTCGAAGGCAATGGTTATGGTGAAGAATGGAAAAAAGAAGCTAAGCGCAGAGGATTAAGCAACATCCCTACTACACCTCCGGCATTAGAGGCTTATGTGTCAGAAAAAACATTGCACCTATTTGAAAGCATGGGAATTTTAAGTCACAGAGAACAAGAAGCGCGTTATGAAATTGCTTTAGAAACCTATACGAAGAAAATTCAAATTGAATCGCGCATCATTGGTGATATTGTGATGAATCAAATCATTCCTGCTGCTATTGATTACCAAAAGAAACTAGTTGATAATGTAAATGGATTAAAAAATTTATTTGCAGCTGCAGATTTTAAAAAGTTGGCGGGAGCTCAGCTGGATATGATTAAGGAAATCTCTGAACGTATTTCAATCATTAAAACTGATACTGAAAAAATGATTGAAGAACGCAAAAAAGCTAATAATTTAGATAACGCTAAAAAACAAGCTTTTGCTTATTGCGATAAAGTAAGACCTTATTTTGACACCATCCGTTACCATGCCGACAAGCTGGAACTTATTGTTGACGATGCTTCATGGCCATTGCCAAAGTATCGTGAGTTATTAAATTTAAAATAATTTTATAAGAAACTATGCTGCTTATTTAGGCAGCATAGTTTTTACATAGACCGCAACTGATTTAGCTTGTTCATCAGTTAGGCCATCAATTTTTTTCATATTTCCCTTACCCACTAGAATTACATTAGCTATTGCTGTTGTGTCTAGTTGAGTTGTTGAAATATCTGCAGCACCTGCCATACCTAATTTACCGTCTGCACCATGGCAACGTGCGCATTTTTTCTCGTATATTTTCTGACCGTTTTTATCTGTAATTTTATCCCCAG
This sequence comes from uncultured Flavobacteriaceae bacterium, assembly GCA_964612005.1. GTDB lineage: Bacteria > Bacteroidota > Bacteroidia > B-17B0 > Aurantibacillaceae > JADJDM01. The sequence continues at coordinate 6,871 of CAZTCG010000031.1, forward strand.
GATTTTTAGCTGCTATTTCAGCTAAACCATAAGATGCTGTAATCATTAATAGGGAAAGTGCTCCCAAAATTTTATTTTTCTTCTTAAATCCAATTACTGCTATTGGGATTGATAAAAATACTAACCCTACTTTTACAATCATTAAAGGTTTTATTTCCGGAATTTGAGTTAACAAATAAATACCGGTTAGTAAAAATAAAGCGCTAACTATCATTTCAGGAACTTTTAGCGTTTTTGTAAGTTTTGTAAGTAAATCTTCTTTATTACTAATCAATAAAATTGTTTTAATGAAATAGATTAATAAAAAAAGAATAACGGAAATTTTGTGGATGAGTTTAATGGTTTCAAACATGAGTTTTATTTTAAATCAAAAATATCATGCTATAATCATTTATCTATAGGCATAAAAAAAATGAAGTTAACACCTCGATGTTAACTTCATTAAACTATTTAAAAGAAAACTATTTAGCTGGCGCTTGATTAGCTGGAGCCGGGGAAGGTGTTGCAGGCGCAGCCGGTGCAGCGCTAGCACGTTTTTTTGTTGCCGACTCAACTCCAGTTGCTGCTCCCTCTGTTGCAGAAGAACTTCTTGGAGAAGAAGCAAGCGACAAAATCAATAATAATCCTGCTAAACTCCAAGTAGCTTTTTCTAAAAAGTCACTTGTTTTACGAACTCCCATGTACTGGTTATTAGATGCAAATCCACTTGATAGCCCACCACCTTTAGAATTTTGAACTAATACGATTAATATTAGCAACACACATACAATTAAAATTAAAATAGAAACTATTCCCATGATTATTTATTTTTTAGTTCTTGAATAAGGGACGCAAAGTAAACACTTTTTTCGGGAAATTTCAAACTTAAAATTTCATAAGCACGAATTGCTTTAGAAAAATTGCCCTGCATCGCATAAATTTTTGCCAAGGTTTCGCTCACTAGGTTTTCATCCTCCACAACTCCTGATTTTGCTTTAGTCCCGGGCGAAAAGAAATTCTTTTCCGTCTTCAACTTCGAAATTTTTGGTTCTTCAGCAATTATTTTATCAATGATGGTTCGTTTAACTTCTTTGTTTATTTGTTTTTCTGGCTTCGTAGAGATTTCATCACTATTTTCTGATTTCTTTTGTTTATCAGTAGTAACTATAGATTCATCAGATTTTGTTTTAGAAACATTTTTTAACCAATCGCTAAAACTTTTAGGTTCATTACTTTCTTCTTTTACCTCTTCTTTTTCTTTTGGATTAATTTCAGTAACCTTTAATAAATCTCTTTCCACAAAAGCGTTCACCAGGTGGTTTTTTACCAAATCATCTATCGATTCTACTTGCTTTTCTTTTTTGAGCGGGACTTTTTGGCTATCAATTTCCTCGGTTTGTTTAACAACCTCATCTGTAGCATTAGGTACTTGAATTTTGTGTTCGTCCCTGTTTTTTTCCTTATAAAAAACTTGCTTTTGATTGTTATCTGGTAAGTTACTTGTTAAAACAATTTCATGTAATTCAGCAACTGGTTCTTCTTTTTTATCTTCAACTTTAACAGGCTCTACTTTTGGAACATCAATCTTTTCAGTAGATTCAATAATTATAGGTGTTTGCTGTTTTAGTTCAGGAATACGTTTTATTAAATCAAATAACACTTTACGGTTAGAAGTAGAAATAGCTGTTTTTTTTAACTCATCGTAAAAATCTATGTGATTTAATTGGTGAAGCAACTTTACATATAATAGACGAGAGGCTTGGAAAAGTGGATATTTTTCAGAAACTTTTTTAAGAACATCCAATTGCTTTTCCTGCAATAATTCCGGCTGACGAATATATGTTATCAAATCAAACGAATCCATTACCAATTATTGAATGCTTTTTGAAAAACGTCTTCTGCAATTTGCCTATTGATTTCATCCAGCGCCTCAGATTCAATTGCGCTTAAGGTTTTAGAGGATGAATAATCGTAAAAACGCTGAAAGTTTTGATTGAAACTTTTAGATTGATCGATTGAATTGGTGTATTTAACATTGATGGTAACTGTTAATCGATTTAATGCTGCCTGGTCGGTGCTTTGAACAGCAACTGGGCTCACTGCATAATCTACAATAGCACCTTCAAATTGCAAATCTCCGTTTTGTTTGGTTAATGCCAAATTGGTCTGCGATGAAACCATGTCGCGCATTTTTTCTGTAAATTTTTGCGACTCCGACGGACTTGCCATAGCAGCATTATTTTGAAAAAAAGCTACGGAAATTGTTTTTGCCTCCGGTGGAATGGAAATGCCTTTGAATCCGTAATTTACCTTACAGGAAATCAAAACCGTTAGCATAAACAAATATGAAAAGTATTTTATCACTTAACAAAGTTATTAAACTATTTTAAAACTTGTTTTATGGCTTGTAAATACAAGTGTTTATTGGCTTCTACACTGTATTTTTCCTCAACGATTTTTCTGGCGTTTTCACCTAATTTTTTTCGCAAGTCAGGATTTTCAATTAATACACTTAAATAATTAAACCACTCATCTTCTGTATTTGCTAAAAATCCGTTTTCACCATGCTGAATGATATCAGCATTTACACCTACTGGCGACATGATGGTTGGAATGGCGCATGCCATATAGGACAAACCTTTCAAACCACATTTTCCTTTTGCCCATTCATCATCAGGCAAAGGCATGATTCCAATATCAAACGAATTGATTGTTTCAACTTCTGTTTCATGCGACCAAGGAATTCCTTTTATGTTTAATTCATCATTTATATATGAATCATCGCCCATTACTTTAAATTCAAGTTTGTTTCCATATTTTACTTTCAGTTTAAGTAAAACGGAAATTGCTGATTCAAAATGCTTGATGGTAGTTTTGCTTCCACTCCAGCCAATTATAATTACATCGCTATTTATTGCATTATTAGTTGGCAGATGAAAATTAGTGTCAATTGTAGTTGGAATTAATTTTACATTTGAATTGTATTGTTGGGCATAACTCATGAGGTAATTATTTCCGGCAATTACTAAATCGGATGCGGAAATTATTTCTTTTGTTTTATTGGGATTTTTCAGCCATTCCCATTTTTTATTTGCATCAGAAGTATCCAATTTCCAGATAGCATCATCAAAATCAAAAATTAATTTTGCCTTGCTGTTTTTAATTTTTCGTTCAAAGAAACTTGAACCAATCATTAACGCTTCGCGTTGCACAAAAACAATATCGTATTTGGAATAATTTTTCCAGTCTTTTATTCTGATGAAAATTGATTTTAAAAAAATAAAAAGCTTACGAATAAATTTTCCTTCACCATAAAAAACCAAATCATCTTTTTCTGAAATGATAAATGAAAGTTCAGGTTGAATATCATTTTTTTTAAAGAACTCAAAATACTGTTCAAAGCGGTAGCGCTGACTTGGTGAGCGATTAAAACGATGGGCTGCTATGAATAGTATTTTAATCAATTTTTCGATAACAAATCAGTGTAAACATTAAGGTAATTTTTTGTTGCAACAGTTAAATCAAAATAATTGATGGAAAAATTTCTAATTTCATCTTTATCAAAATTAGTTTTTTCAAATGTTGTAATACTACTTTCGTATTCAATTTCATTGAACTTATTCACCAAACAACCTGCCTTACTTTTTGTAATGATATTATCGGTGTCGCCAACACCGTAGTTGCAATAAACAGGAATGCCCATTGCCATTATTTCTGCTTGTTTTGTTGGACTGCTACTTATTTTAGAGTAAGTTGGTCTGATAAAAAATACTGATGCAATCGAAAGACTTAACAGTTCAGGAATTTCATTTCTGTTTGCGCCATGTAAAATGATTTCGTTTTCAACTCCTCTTTTTTTCGCTGCTCCTAAAATTTTAGAATGTTCTTCAT